>DATIZS010000054.1:0-4717 GCA_035516955.1 Rhizomicrobium sp. | reverse complement strand
AGGACACGCATGATCAAATCGTCGAGCCCATAGAGAAGCCCGCCGAGTGATTTCAGCGCGATGCCGATGGGCGCGACCCAGTCGCGCGACGAAGCGGGCGGGGCGGCCGGTCCGCGCGCCGCAAGCTTGAGCAGATCGCGCACGGTCACCACGCCGCCGATTTCTGCCTCGCTCAGGCGCAAATTCAGCCGGTCTTCCAGTTCGAGGCCGAAGGAAATCCATTCGAGCGAATCGATTCCGAGATCGAGCAGCGGGCTCGCGTCGAGGCTCAAAGGCCCGCGCGGATAACGCGCGACGAGCATGTCGTAAACCCGGTGCGCGGCGGGCTTTTCGAGCAGCGCCTTGTCGTCGGCGGACAATTCGGCAGCGGCCTCATGGGGCGCGCGCGCTTGCGCCCGCTCGTAGATCGCAGGCAGAAGAAAGCGGCGGTATTTGCCGAGGCGCGTGCGCGGCAGCGGCTCGCGCACGATCGCAAATCCGGCAAGCCGCTGATAGGACGGAAGCGCGCGGGCCGCGCTCGTCAGTTCGATGCGGATCGCCGTGTCGAGATGCATCGCGCCGCCTGCGCGCGAGGCTTCGAGCGAGGGCACGACGAGCGCCGCAAGCGCGCCCTTGTGCTCGAAGATCGCGATCTCGCGGATGTAGCGGCTGGCGCCATAGATTTTTTCCAGCGTCTCGGGATCGGCCTTCTTGCCGCCGCCGAGCACGAGAATATCCTTGGCGCGGCCCGTGACGAAGAGAAAGCCGTCGCGATCGAGCCGGCCGATATCGCCCGTCTTGAACCAGCCGTCGGCCGTGAAGGCCGCGCGCGTTGCTTCCTCGTTGCCGAGATAGTGCGAGAAAACCTGCGGGCCCTTGAGCTCGATCTCGCCCGTGCCGGAATCATCGGGCCGGGCGATGCGGACGCGGCCGCCGACCGGTTTGCCTTCGCTTTCCCAGCGCTCCTCTTGCGGCATGTTGGCGGCGAAGGTCGCGGACGTTTCCGCGAGCCCATATCCGCAGCGCACGTCGAAGCCCAGTCCCAGCAGAGTCCACAACGTCTCCGGTTCGAGCTTCGCGCCACCGGAAACGAGCAGCCGCAGCTTCGCGCCGAAGCGCGCGCGGATCGCACGGAAAAGAATTCCGCCTGCATTGATTCCGCATCTCCGCAGGAACATCGAAAGATGAAGCACGGCGTCGAATATCGCGCGCCGCACAAGGCCCGAAGATCGCACGCGCGCCATCAAGCCGGAAACGAGCGCGGAATAGAGCCGCGGCACGCCGACAATGGCCGAAACACCGGCAAGACGGATCGCTTCGAGAATCTGCGGCCCCGTCACGCCTTCCGGAAACACGATCGCGGCCCCGCTGCCCAGCGGCGCCAGAAGCCCGACGACGAGCGGATAGACATGCGCGAGCGGCAGTGGCAGCAGCACGTGATCGCCCGGTCCGACCAGATGCGATCCCACCAATGCGCGCACATTCGTTTCGATATTGGAGCGCGTGAGCACGATGGCTTTGGGCGTTCCGGTGGTGCCCGAGGTATAGGCCAGCAAGGCAGGTGCCGAATCGGAAATCGCCGGCAGGGCGGGGCCACCCCCGGTTGCAATCGTGGACGCTTCGTCGATTGGGATGATCCCAAGACCGGGATTTGTCTTGCGGAGCCCCTCGCCGCGCGAAGACACGCACAATATATATGTGGCCCCCGCGCCGGCGAGCACGCCGCGCACCTCATCGTCGGTCGCCAATTCGTCGATGGCGACGGCGATTGCGCCGATGGCGCTCAACGCCAGACGCGCGATCACCCACGAAAATCCGTTCGGCGCGAGCAGGGCAACCATTTCGCCGGAAGAGATGCCTCGTTCGAGGAGCCTGCGCGCAAACGCGCGCACGCGCCCGGCCAATTCTTCGAACGAGATCGTCTCGAGCGCGCCTGCGCGGACTGCGATCAGCGCGGGCGCATTGCCGCGGTGCGCCATGCCGTCCAGAAAATTGGCGAACGTCCATCCCGCGGGCGTTTGGCCGGGCCGCGCCGGGGCGCTCGCATGATTTCCTTCAAACGGGACAAAGTGCTTGCCCATCCCAATCCTGACGGAAGCTTGCGTTTCAGGTCCGTGCCTGATCATGGGCTGCCATGGTCTTGATTATCGTGGCGCGCGCTTCTGTCGTTGAGCCAGATCAAGGTCGTACGTCCTGTCCGGGATTCGACGAATATTCCGTTCCGGCGGAAGAACTTAACCGCATCGGCGCCTCTTTGGTGCTGCACTGCAACCCAATCGCGGCGCATGAAAAATTTTCGCGGCGGACCTATTCCTGAAAATCCCGCCCCGCTCGTTGAATCCCATGTAGGCGTAAGATTCAGCCCCTCGAACGGGACGCTTGGGCGGGGGATGGCAGACACAACGGAAACCGATCGTGGCAATCGGCGCGAGGCGGGCGTGAGCGCGCCCGGGCTCAGGGACTGGTTTGTCCGCGAAGTATTGCCGCTCGAGTCGGCGTTGATGCAGTTCCTGCGGCGCTCGTCGCAAAGCCGCGCAGAGGCCGATGATTTGCGCCAGGAGGTTTATATGCGCGTCTGTGAAGTGGCCCGTCGCGAAATTCCGGATCCGGCGCGGCCGTTCGTGTTCGCCGTTGCGCGCAATCTTTTGATCGATCGCGCCCGGCGCGAGAAGATCGTGTCCATCGAAGCGGTCGCCGATCTGGGCGCGCTCGACATCGTGGCCGACGAGCCGGAGCCCGACCGCGCGGTCATCGCGCGCCAGGAATTGCGCCGGCTGCAGGCCGCCCTCGACCGGCTGCCCAATCGCTGCCGCCAGGCGGTCACGCTGCGCAAGATCGAAGGGCTTTCCTATCGCGAGATCGCGAACCGCATGGGCATCGCCGAGGACACGGTGTCGAAGCATCTGCGCGAGGGCATGTCGGTGCTGGCGGACGCGTTGCACAGCGAGCCGCGCGAAGAGCGGGAGCGTTCATGATGGGCGCGCAGGAAACCCGCACGGATCTGAACGCGCAAGCGGTGAACGCGCGTGCAGCGGCCTGGCTCGAGCGGCAGGAGCGCGGCGCCATGAGCCCGGAGGATCAGAGCGAATTCGACGCCTGGCTCGAAGAATCCTTCGCCCATCAAACGGCCTATTGGCGCCTCGCCGAGGCGTGGAATCGCGCCGACCGTTTGCGCGTGCTGGCCACCACCGAGGACGCCGCGACCGAGGCGGCCTCTCGCTGGACGCGCGGCTTGCGCATCGCCGCCGTCCTCGGCATCGCCGCCGTGATCGGCGCGGGCGCGCTGCGCTATCTCCAGGTCACGCGCACCGAAACCTACACCACGCCCATCGGCGCGCGCGAATTCCTGACGCTGGCGGACGGTTCGCAGATCACGCTCAATACGGACACGTCGCTGCGCATCACCGCCGACCAGCGGAAGGTCTGGCTCGACAAGGGCGAAGCCTATTTCCAGATCAAGCACGATGCGCGCCATCCTTTCGTCGTGATGATCGGCGAGCGGCGCGTCACCGATCTGGGAACGAGTTTCTTCATCCGCCGCGATTACGGCCGCATCGAGGTTGCGCTTTTGCAGGGTGCGGCGCGCTTCGGCTCGAAGGACGAGTCGCGGAAATCGGAATCGCTCCTGCTCAAGCCGGGCGACGAGGTGACGGCGACGGCCGACTCCATGTCGGTTTCCAGAAAGGCGGTCGAGGATCTGGCCGACGCGCTGGGCTGGCGCCACGGCGTACTCGTCTTCAAGCACACCACGCTCGCCGCCGCCGCCGCCGAATTCAACCGTTACAACCGCGAGCGGCTCGTGGTGGACGATTCCGAAACCGCCAAACTCACCATCAGCGGAACGTTTCCGGCCAACGACCTCAACCCGTTCACCGAAGTCGTGCAGTCGGTCTTCCGCCTGCGCGTCGCAAGGACGGGCAACGAAGTCGTGCTGTCGCGCCGCTAATTCAGGACGCGGGCGCGGGGCCCGCGGCAAAGGGGGGAAGATGTCGAATTTGAAACGCTTGAATTGGCTTCTGGGCAGCGCCGCCTGCGTCGCCCTTTCGGCGACCTCCGCGGGCGCCGCGAATTTCAACATTCCCGCAGGCGATCTCGAAACCGCGCTCACCACCTATACCGCGCAAACGGGCGTGCCGCTGATCGTTTCCGATGAAGCGGTGAGGGGCGTGCAAAGCCATGGCGCGTCGGGCGATCTCACCGTGTCGGCGGCGCTCACGCATATCCTGGCCGGAACGGGTTTCGTCGCCGAGCCTCATTCGGCAGGCTCGATCGCCATCGTGCCGGCGGAAATCCGCGAAAGGCGCGCGCAAGCTTCCGCGGACCCGATCGTGCGCCTCGCCGATGCGGCGTCCGTGCGCGCCGCGGCGAGCGTGGAAACGGTTGTCGTCACGTCGTCGAAGATCAAGGGCGATATTCAGACCGTTCCGATTGCGATCACGGCGTTGTCGCAGGAACAATTGACGAGCCGCCAGATCGCCGGTGGGCCCGACCTCGTGAAGGAAGTGCCGAACCTGACGTTCTCGAAAACCAATTTCACCGGCTACAACATCCAGATCCGCGGCATCGGCACGCAGGCGATCTCGGTGACGACCGATCCGGCGGTGGCTGTTGCTTTCAATGACATGCCTTTCATCCGCAATCATTTCTTCGAGCAGGAATTTTACGACGTCTCACAGGTCGAAGTTCTTCGCGGGCCACAAGGCACGCTCTATGGCCGCAACGCCACCGCCGGTGTCGT
>DATIZS010000053.1:0-3614 GCA_035516955.1 Rhizomicrobium sp. | reverse complement strand
GGCGGCCGATTTGGCCGTGCGCTCGAGCAGCCTTTCCAGATGTTCGAAGCCCAGAAGAAACGGGCTGTTGAAAGCCATGTTCCGTGTCATCTCAAAGCCCTCCTCGAGCGGCCTTGCCGGCGCCCCCTTCGGGCCCGCCGGACTGATATTCGCGGCCCCTTAAGGGCGCCGCCTCCGCAATAGATGTGGGAATTCGCGAGCCATTATCAAGACGTCCCCGGTTTGTTCACAAAAGTTTGCCCGCCATGCGCCGGAGCCGATTGAAGGGGCCGGGCGGGCAGGGCAGAAGGCGCCATGATCCGGGTTCTGCTCGAAAATCACGCCTTTCTGGCCCCCGAACAGGTGATCTCGGCCCATGAGCCGGGCGAGGTGGCAGGCGCCCTGGCGGCGCTGGAGGCCGCCAGGCGGGGCGGCAAATACGCGGCCGGCTATTTCGCTTACGAGCTCGGCTATCTTTTGGAACCCCGGCTTGCGCCCCTTCTGCCGCAAGACCGGGCCATGCCTCTTTTGTGGTTCGGGATATTCGATGCGCCCGCCTTGCCGCCGGCGGCGCCACGCACGCGCGCCTATGCCGGTCCGCTCGCCCATGAATGGAGCCAGCCGGCTTACGCCGCCCGTTTCGCCCGCGTGCATGGCTGGATCGGCGCGGGCGACATCTATCAGGCCAATCTGTCCTTCCGTTCGCGTTTCGCCTTCCCGGGCGATGCGTTCGCGCTTTACGAAAATTTGCGCGCGCAATCGGCCGCGCCGCATTCGGCCTTCATCGACGACGGCGAACGGCAGATTTTGTCGCTCTCGCCCGAATTGTTTTTCGATCTGACGGCGGGGGGCAAACTCACCGCCCGGCCGATGAAAGGCACCGCCACACGCGGGATCGGCGCCGCCGCCGACGCAGCCGCGAAAGAGGCGCTGCGCGCCAGCGCCAAGAACCGCGCCGAAAATCTCATGATCGTGGATCTGCTGCGCAACGATCTGGGGCGCATCGCCGAGATCGGCAGCGTGCATGTGGAAAAATTGTACGACATCGAAACCTATCCGACCGTGCACCAGATGGTCTCGACCATCGCCGCGCAGCTCAAGCCCGGCACACGCGTCGAAGAAATCCTGCGCGCGCTGTTTCCCTGCGGCTCGGTGACGGGCGCGCCGAAAATCCGCGCTATGGAGATCATCCGCGAGCTCGAAGCGAGCCCGCGCGGAGCCTATTGCGGCGCCATCGGGTATTTCGCGCCCGACGGCTCGGCGCGGTTCAACGTCGCGATCCGCACGCTCACCATAACCGGCCATCGCGGCGAATTGGGAATCGGCGGCGCCGTCGTCCATGATTCCGACGCCGCCGACGAATATGCCGAATGCCTGCTGAAAGCACGCTATTTCGAAGCCGCGCGCAAGCCGCTCGAACTGATCGAAACGCTGCGCCACGGGCCCGAAGGCTTCACGCGGCTGCATCTGCATCTGGCGCGCATGAAACGTTCGGCCGAAACATTCGGCCTGCCATTCGACCGTGAAGCGGCAATGCGCGCGGTCGCACAATCCATCGTGGACATGAACGCGCCGACCCGCATCCGCCTCACGCTGGACGAAGCGGGAAAATTCAATGCAACCGCCGTGCCGCTCGCGCCGGAAAAGCCGCTTTGGACATTCGCAATCTCGCCCGTCCGCATTGCGAGCGCCGACATGCTCAATCGCCACAAGACCAACTGGCGCGAAATCTACGACGGCGAATTCAAACGCCTCTCCGGAGCATGCGACGAAGTGATCTTCCGCAACGAAAAAGACGAAGTGGTCGAAGGCAGCCGCACCAATATCTTCGCCCGCAGCGGCGGCAAACTCGTCACCCCGCCGCTTTCCTCCGGCGCGCTCGACGGCTGTTTGCGGCGCCAATTGATCGAACGCGGAGAATGCGAGGAGCGCGTGCTCATGCGCCCCGATCTCATGGCCGCTGAAGAAATCTTCCTCGGCAATTCGCTGCGCGGGCTCGTCCCGGCTGCCGCCGCGTAATCCGCGTTATGTGTTCACCGCCGCCAGCGCGCACAAAAGCGCGAGCGTCTCCGGCAACACCCAGCCGCCCGCTTCCGCGATCTGGTTGCCGGTGACGTCGGTGCCGAGAACCTCGCGCAGCGATTGTCCGGAAAGGCGCGCGCGCAATTGCGCGGCAACCGTCTTCGCGTCGAAATTTCTGGTCTGCGCGAGATAGGCGCGGCCGAGCGCGGGCGCATCGTCCGGATCGCCGAGCGAAGAAAGCAGATCGCCGTAAGGCCCCTTCGGCCGGGCGCGGAACAATCCGGCTTCGTAGGCGCCCGCGCCGATCGCCGCCGCTGCCGCCGCCGCGATCGCGCCCGCGAGAAACGGCCGCCGCGAAATCGCGCTCTTCCAGTCGCTCATCGGAACACCTGTTTCAGATGATCGGCCAGCCGCAAGGTCAGCGCCACCAGATTCATCGTCGGATTGGAGGAACCATAAGTCGGAAACACCGCGCTCCCCGCCACATACAAATTCGCGATTCCATGCACCTGCGAATTGGCGTCGACCACGCCCTGCCTGGGATCGTCATGCATGCGCGCGGTGCCCATGTGGTGATTGCCCCAATCCGTCACCGAGAGCCATTCCTCGCGCGTCCGGCGGTCGAGCCGGATCATGCCCGATTTCGCCGCCAGCAATTGACGGCCGAGTTCCTTGATCGTCGCGCGATAGCGCGCGAAATCGGCATCGGAGATTGTCATGTTCAATTGCAGGCGCGGCATGCCGAGCGCGTCGCGTTCGTTGGTCAGCGTGAAGCGGCGCTCTGGGTCGGGCGCGAGCTCGATGCCGCAGCCGAGCGAAAAGGCGCGCGCGTTGCCGGCATCCACGCCGAGCGCGGACGCCGTCTCCGCCACCGCCGCTTTGCCGAGCGCATCGAGCTCCACATGCTGCTCGACGGTCGCGAGCGAACCCAGCACTTGCCGCTCGCGCTTGAATTCTTCGGTGGGCGAGAATGTCGCGCGCATATGCACGCCCGCCACATCGACCGTCGTCTTGTAATAGGGCGCGATCTTGCCGCCGAACAACACCATCGTCGCGGTGTTGCGCGGAATCGCGTGGTCCGCGAAGAAGCGGCCGACGAGATCGTTCGCATTGCCGGCGCCCGTCTTCATCACGTCGTTGGATGCGAGCAACAGCCGCGCGGTTTCGATGCCGCCCGCGGCGACCACGGCATATTTCGGCTTCACCGTGAATGTGTTGCCCGCGAGCGTGGCGATCTCGAGCCGGTCGAGACTTTTCGCATCATGGGCGAGACGCAAGCCCGTGACGTTGGCATGTTCCATCAATTGCAGATTGGCGATGCGGCGCAGATCGGCGCTGTAGCGCTCGCCGAAGGCTGTGGGCGTCACGTCGCCGCGCGTTTTGCTGAACTGGAAATAGCTGGTGTAAACGCCGCCGTCGCCGAGCGCGATCTGATCGCCGGCTTTGTCTTTCAATCCGTCATAAAGCGCCGCGCCCGCTTCCACCAGCGCCTGCGCGCGCGCGAAATAGGGCTCGATTTCCTTGCGCGAAAACGGCCAGCCGGAATAGGGCAGCCACGCGCGTTTCTCGAAATCGCTTTCATCGAGCGGCCGGCACCATCCGCCCCAGTGATT
>DATIZS010000052.1:0-5570 GCA_035516955.1 Rhizomicrobium sp. | reverse complement strand
TCTGCCCGCCGAATTGCGCGACGCGGTGGAAAAGACGCGGCCCTCGCTTTCCTGGCGGATCGGCCGGACTCTTCGCGCGATTCCGAGCGGGTTTCTATGGACCGGCGTGCCGGCCGCGGCACTCGCCTGCGGCGTCGTCATCGGCTTCGTTCTCTCGAGCAATACGCTGATGGGCGTGCGCGACGGATCGCTGGTGGCGCGCGGCAGCCTCGCCCATGCGCTCGACAACCAGCTCGCCGCGGCGGGGCCGGCGCACGGGCCGCAAATCGGAATCTCCTTCCGAAATCATGACAACCATTATTGCCGCACATTCACCACGGCGACGCTGGGCGGCGTCGCCTGCCGCGAGGCGGGCGAATGGAACATCGCCGCCGTGAGCCAAAGGACGCCCGAAGCCGAAGGCACCTATGGCACGGCGGCGAGCGGCATGCCCGATGTCGTGCGCCAGGCCGTGCGCGGCATGATCCAAGGCGCGCCCCTCGATGCGGCCGGCGAGGCCCGCGCCCGCGCCCAGGGCTGGGAAGGCCGCTAAAAATTTTTCGAACGTGCGGGAAGAAACCCCCGAGCTCCTCCGTTGTGTCTGCGTGTGGCCGCGAACGCCACGGCGATTCAACAAGGAGCAGAACCATGAATACGAATATCCGCTACAGTTTCTACGCGGCGCTCATGGCGGGCGCGCTCGCCATCGCCACGACGCCGGCTTCGGCCGGATTGCTCGGCGGCGCGGGCTCGCTCGGCGGCTCGCTGGGCGGCAGCCTCGGCGGCATGGGCAGCGCCGGCGGGATGGGCAATATCGGCGGCATGGGCAGCGTCGGCGCGCCCACCACGATTCAGCCGACCGCCATTCCGAACGTCACGGGCAATGCGAGCGGCAACGCTTCGGGCAGCGCCAATGGCAGCGCCACGCTTCCCAAGACCGGCGGCATTGTCGGCGGCGCGATGGGACAGGGTGAAGGTGCCGCGAACGGTGCATCCTCCACCGCCCAGGGCGCCGGCACGAGCGCGCTCGGCAAGGCCGGCTCGCTTCCCCCGCTCGGCGGCGCGGGCAATGTGGGCGTCAGCGGTTCGGCCGGCGGCGCGAATGCATCGGCCAACGGATCGGGAAGCGCCAGCGGCTCGATGAACACCGATTCCGTGAGCAACTCCGCCTATCAGGCGGCGGGACAGGCGCTCGGTACGGCGAATGGCGCCGCCGCCACCGGCGAAGGCGCGGCCAATTCCGCGGCCGGAACCGCGACCAGCACGATCGACAACAATTCCAGCGTCAGCGCCGGCGCGAGCGGCAGCGCGAGCGGCTCGGCGAACGCCAATACCAACTAGGCCTCTTCGGGCCTGGCAGCGCAGCCGGAGGATTCCCTGCCCCCTTCCTCCGGCTGCGCTTTTTTTAATGTGCGAGCTTGCGCTGGCCGTTGACCGCTTCGCTCCACGGAAAGACCACAGCGCCATCGGGCCGCGCGAGCTTCTTCGACTTTCCCTTGTAATCGAACGAATGCAGCAGATCGCGGATGAGTTCGAGCCGCGCGATCTTCTTCACGTCGCCGCGCACGATATGCCAGGGCGCCGCCAGATGATCGCTGCGCGCGAACATCTCGTCGCGCGCTTTGGAATAGGCGTCCCAGTTTTCCAGTGCCGCATCGTCGATGGGCGATTCCTTCCACTGCTTGAGCGGATCGTCGCGGCGCGCGGCCAGACGCTTTTTCTGCTCCTTCTTGGAAATATCGAGATAGAATTTGCGGATGGCCAGCCCGTCGCGCACCAGCATGGTTTCGAACGGCACGACGGATTCGAAGAATTCGTCCACCTGCTTGGGCTTGCAGAACCCCATGACGCGCTCGACGCCCGCGCGGTTGTACCAGGAGCGGTTGAAAACCACGAATTCCTCTCCCGCCGGCAGATAGCGCACGAAGCGCTGGAAATACCACAGCGTTTCCTCGCGGCTCGAAGGCTTGGACGGCGCGTGCACGCGCGTTTCGCGCGGCGACATGTGTTCGGTCAGCCGCCGGATGGCGCCGTCCTTGCCTGCGCCGTCGCGTCCCTCGAGGATGACGAGCACGCGCGCGCCGCGCTTGATGAGATCGCGCTGCAGCTTCACGAGTTCCACCTGGAGATCGTAAAGCGCGCGCTTGTAGTGGCCGTCCCCTTCGTCGTCGGTATCGAGGCGATGCTTGGTCATCGGAGATATTCCATGCCGAAAAATTCCAGAGGCCCCCCCGGGACGGGGATAGTGTTGCGAAAAATCCAGTGAAGACAAGGGAACCGGAGGGAACTTATCCTCGGACTTATCCATCAACACCCGCGTCATCTTTTGCGCGCGCGGGCCTCATACGGCATTTGGTATCGCCGCGGGCGGATTCAAGAGCTCAGAGCCGCCGCCACGGGATCACGGCATCCTCATTTCGCATGGCGCTGACGCCGAAGACCTCGGCCAGCGTCGCATCCGACAATGCCGCGCCGGATGCGCCTTGCCCCGCCACGCGGCCCTTCGACAGCACCACGAGCTCGTCGCAGAAGCGCGAGGCGAGCGGCAGATCGTGCAGCGTGACGGCGACGGCGGTGCCGCGCGCGGCCTCTTCGCGGAGCAATTCCATCAATTGCAATTGATGGGCGGGATCGAGATGGGCGGCGGGCTCGTCGACCAGGAGCACGGGCGCGGCGGTGGCCAGCGCGCGCGCGAGCAGCACGCGGGCTTTTTCGCCCGCCGAAAGTTCGTCCATGCGGCGGCCGGCGAGCGCGGTTGCGTCGCAGCGCGCCAACGCCTCGTTCACGACTGCCATGTCGTTGGCGGTGAGCGGGGCGAAACCGGCCCGATGCGGCATGCGGCCGAGCGCGACCAGGCGATGCGCCTTCAGCGGCCAATGGCTTTCCGCCGATTGCGGCAGGTAGGCGATTGCGCGGGCGCGCGCATCATCGGGCCATTCGCAGAGCGGGTGGTCCAGCAAACGCACTTCGCCGGATGACGCCGGAAGAAAGCCGAGCGCGACCCGCAACAGCGTGGTCTTGCCCGCGCCGTTCGGTCCGATCAATCCGGTGATGCGTCCGGGTTCGAAGGAAAGCGAGACACCGTCGAGTGCCGCGCGCCCGCCATAATGCGCCGAGACGTTGTGGAGAGTGAGGTTCATCCTTCCCTCCGCATGCGCAGGATCAGCCAGATGAAGAATGGCGCGCCGAGCATCGCGGTCAGCACGCCGAGCAGCAATTGCCCGTCGGGCGCGATCAGGCGCACGGCGATATCGGCCGCGGCGACGAGTGCCGCGCCGCCCAATGCCGAAGGCCAGATCAGCTTTGCCGGTTCGTAACCGTAGAACGGCCGCAGCAGATGCGGAATGACAAGCCCGACGAAACTCACCGCGCCAGCCGCAGCGGTGGCGGCGCCCGTCGCCAGCGCCACGCCGATCACGACGCGGCGGCGGATGTCGTGCACGTTCACGCCGAGACTCTGGGCCGCTTCTTCCCCCAATGTCAGCGCATCGAGGCCGCGCGCGGCGCTCATCAAGATGACGATGCCGAGCAGCGTGAGCGGCGCGGCGAAATAAAGGTCGGAAAGCGTGCAATCCTTCAGCGAGCCCATCATCCACATCACCATCTCGCTCATGGCGTAAGGATTGGGCGCCAGCGACAGCGCAAGCGCGGTCAGCGCCGTGGCCAGGCTCGCAATCGCCACACCCGCCAGCACCAGCGCCATCACGCCCGCGCCTGCGCGCGAAAGCACATAGAGAATTGCGGCGGCGCAAAGCGCGCCGATAATCGCGAAGGCGGGAAGGATGGCGGGCGCAGCCGCGGCCAATCCGAAATAAAGCGCGATCACCGCGCCCAATCCCGCCGAAGAAGTCACGCCTGTGACTCCGGGCTCCGCCAGCGGATTGCGGAACAGGCCTTGAAGTGCCGCGCCGCTCGCGCCCAGCGCGCCGCCGACCACCAGCGCCAGCGCGGCGCGCGGCAAACGCAATTCGCGCGCGATCACGCCCGTCATGCCGTGGCCGGAAAACAATCCGGCGATGAGATCGTTGGGCGCAATGTGCGCGGGACCCAGGAAAAACGAAATGCCGGCGAGGATCAGCGCCGATGCGCCGAGCGCGCAGGTGACGAGCGCATGCGGCGCGAGCGCGATGCGCATTCCCGTTTGCGTCCGTTCCAGTGCGCCGTCCATGGCCGCCTCGCTGGCGTCGCCGCTTGTGGTTTCCCACAACCTCGGGCGTTCCCCGGCCTTTGGTGGACGACAGCGAACGGCAGGTTTCCTGGCTCGCGGCTCGGACGCCGTTCCCGCCTTCCCGGTTTCCCAGTGGCAATGGGTTCGGCTCGCCGCTCACAGTTGCGGGGACAGCCGCGGATTTTCACCGCATTCCCTTTTCCGCCCGACAATCCGGGCGGCACCGTCGCGTGAGGCGAAATTTAATTGGTGCGGCTCTGCTTCGCAAGCGCGCGGGCGCGTCGCGCGAAACCGGCGAATTCGCCCGCCACATCGGCCGACCACGGCCCGGGGCAAAGCAGCGCCGTGAGCGATGTCTGCGCGATCAGGCTTTTGCCCTTGAGGCTTTGGAGCGCGGGATGACGCAGGATCGCATCGGCTTCGGCCGGCGCGCCTTCATTGCCGTTGTTGAGGATCAGCACAGCGGGCGCGGCCGCCACCACCGCTTCCACCGGCAATCGTCCGAGGCGCGAGGGATGCATCGCGACGGCTGCGTCCTTCAATCCCGCAATATCCATGATCTCGTCGGCAATGACCGTATCGGTGACGTAACCGTTCGGCTCGTAGATGAGCGCGCTCACGGGCGGGTGCACGGCGCGTTCGCGCGCCTCATCCAATTCCTCATTCATTTTCGCCAGCAAGGCGGCGGCGCGGGAGGGCGCATCCAACTTCTCGCCCATCAGCATCGTGACGCGCCTGACATCGGCGAGCGAAACCGCATTGGGCATTTCGAGGATCGGGATATGCGCTGCCAGCAAATGGGCATGCAACCGCGGATCGGTGCCCTGGTCCATCACCACGAGATCGGGATGCATCGCATAGACTTCCTCGGCGTTCGAGCGGATCAGCGGAATGCCTTTCACCTGATGGGCGATGGTCGAGACGATGGGTGGCGCGTCACCCGCCAGGATCGACAGCGCCGCGATGCGATCCTTCGGCACCAGGCGGAAGACATATTCATCCGTACACAGAGAAACCGAGACGACGCGATGGGGCGCGGCCCCGGCCGGGACCACGAGCGCGGCGAAAAGGGCGAGAGCGATCCACAATTTTTTCATGGGCGCGGACATGCCCTCTCCGGCGCCCGCCCGCAAGATGGCGCGCCTCCGCCCGGTCACGGATGGTTGATAATCTGTCAGGTTGACGCTCCGGCAGCGCGGCGAATCCTGATTTTCCCCTCGAATCGGCTCAAACTGCGCAAAAAGGGCCCCATTTTTTCGCTTTATTCTTGGGGCGCAACAGACTAAACCTTCGCGCTAATGACATCAGTGTCAACAAGCATCCAGGGGATCCGTCCATGCCCGTCTATCGCGCACCCATCGAGGACTTCCGCTTCCTCATGCACGAGTTCTTCAACATCGAGAATTATCGCGACCTGCCCCGC
>DATIZS010000051.1:0-4895 GCA_035516955.1 Rhizomicrobium sp. | reverse complement strand
GAAGGTGGACGAGGGCGCGAGCGTGAAGCGCGGCGACCGGCTCGCGGAATGGAATCCGAACGCGCTGCCGGTCTTGACCGAAGTCGAGGGCGTCGTGAAATACGAAGACCTCGTTTCGGGCATCACGCTGAAGGAAGTCGCCGACGAAAAAACCGGCGTCACCAACAAGGTGGTGATCGACAGCCGCGGCACGGGCTCCAAGGCGCAGGATCTGCGCCCCGCGCTGGTGCTGGTCGACAAGAAAGGCAAGACCATCTCGTTGCCGAGCGTGGGCGAGGTGCGTTATCCGCTGTCGCCCGACGCCATTCTCTCGGTCGAGGACGGCTCGGACGTGAAGGCGGGCGACGTGCTCGCGCGCATTCCGACGGAAGGTGCCAAGACGCGCGACATCACGGGCGGCCTGCCGCGCGTGGCCGAGCTCTTCGAAGCGCGGAAGCCCAAGGAAGCCGCCGTGCTCGCCGAGATCGACGGCTTCATCGAGTTCGGCAAGGACTACAAGAACAAGCGCCGCGTCATCGTGAAGCCCAAGAGCGACAAGATCGAGCCCGTCGAATATCTCATCCCCAAGGGCAAGCACATCAGCGTGCGCGAAGGCGATTATGTCGAGAAGGGCGATTACATCGTCGAAGGCAATCCCAGCCCGCACGACATCCTGCGCATCAAGGGCGTGGAGGAGCTGGCGACCTATCTCGTCAAGGAAATCCAGGACGTTTACCGGCTGCAAGGCGTGAAGATCAACGACAAGCACATCGAAGTGATCGTGCGCCAGATGATGCAGAAGATGGAGATCACCGACGGCGGCGACACCACGCTGCTCGCCGGCGAACAGGTCGATGTCAACGAGCTCGACGAAGCCAACAAGAAGGCGCTGGAGAACAGCGGCAAGGTGGCCGAGGGCCGCCCGGTTCTGTTGGGCATCACCAAGGCGTCGCTCCAGACGCGTTCGGTGTTCTCGGCCGCCTCCTTCCAGGAAACCACGCGCGTCCTCACCGAAGCCGCCGTCCAGGGCAAGGTGGATATGCTCGAGGGCCTGAAGGAAAACGTCATCGTCGGCCGCCTGATTCCCGCCGGCACCGGCGGGGCGGTGGCGCGGCTTCGCCATGTGGCGACCGAGCGCGACAAGGTCATCCAGGACGAGCAGGCGGCGGCCAACGAACCCGCCCAGCTCGAAGGCCCGCAAGTGGCGGCGGAGTAAACATAACTTTCCTCCCCCGTTTACGGGGGAGGAAATTCAGGAAACATGGAACGGGCGAAATAGGAGGCGCGGACGCGCGGCGCACCCTATATTCCTCTCATGTTGCCGAAGCCCTTCACATGGAACCGCTCGCAAGCGCGCGCCGGAAAGTTCGACGGCAAGTTCATCATCGGTGTGCATTCCACCGGGATCTACTGCCTGCCGTCCTGCACCGCGCGCCAGCCCAAGCCGGAAAATGTCCGCCTCTACCGCACGGAAGCCGAGGCGCAAGCGGCGGGCCTGCGCGCCTGCAAGCGCTGCCGCCCCGATCTCTTCTATCGCGGCGAGGATGAAGACATTTCGCTGTTCGAAGGGCTGATCGGGCGGGTGCGCGGGCGTGTCGCGGATTTTGCCGATACGGGCGCGCTCGCCAATGCTTGCGGTGTCAGCCAGACGAAACTCGGCGAACTCTTCCGCGATCACGCCCATATGGCGCCCGCCGCATGGCTGCGCCGCGAGCGCGTGCGGCATGCGGCCGATTCGCTGCTCAAGGGCGACGAGCGCGTGGTCGATATCGGCTATGAAGCGGGCTTCGAAAGCGAGAGCGTGTTCCATCGCCAGTTCCTCGCGCTCACGCGCATGACGCCCGGCGCCTATCGCGCGTTGCGCGGCGCCAGCGTGTTCCTGCTGCAATTGCCGGGCGTCTATCGCGCCAACGAAATCCTTGCCTATCACGACCGCGACCGCGAAAGCCCGACCGAGCGGGTGCGCGAGAACCGCATCTTCAAGGCGCTCCAAACGCCGGATGGCCCGGCGGTGCTGGAACTTTCGCTGGAAGGCGAGGGCGCCTGGGCCCGCGTTCACCCCGAACGCAAATTGAGCCGCGAAAGTGCGGCGCTCTTGCACAATTCCGCGCTGAAGATGCTCGGGCTCATGGGCGATGTCTCCGGCTTCGAAACGCGCGTGGCGAAGAATTCCAAAGCGGCGGCGTTTTTTGCCAAGCGCCGTGGCCTGCGTTTGCCGCTCATTCCAACCGGCTTCGATGGTTTGTGCTGGGCGATTATCGGACAGCAGATCAACGTGCCGTTCGCCGCTTCGCTTCGCCGCGAAATCCTCCATCTCGCGGGCGAGAAGATCGGCGACATGCGCACGCATCCGGGCGCGGAGCGCATCGCGGGTCTCGATCCGAAGGAGCTCACGTCGCGCCGCTATTCGCGCTCCAAGGCCGATTACCTGATCGGGGCGGCGAAGGACGTGGCGGAAGGAAAGCTCGATATCGAAAATCTTCCGCAAGGTTCGGCGCGCGCCGCCGAACAGAAACTCACCGCCACGCGCGGCATCGGCACCTGGACGGCGCGCTATTTCATGTTGCGCGGCGGCTTTGCGGATGCAGCACCGGTCGGCGACAGCGCGCTCGCAACCGCGCTGCAACGCCTCAACAAAATGGACGAACGCCCGGCGCATGACGAGGTGGACAAGCTGATGAAGGCGTTCGCGCCCCATCGCAGCCTCGCCACCTGTCATCTCTGGGCCAGCTTGAAGGACGCAGCATGAGCGACAAGATCTATTGGGGCTACATCAAAAGCCGGTTCGGCAATTTCGCGGCGTGGGTGGATGGCAAGGGCCGGTTGCTGCGCTTTCATCTGCGCGCGAAAGGTGCGCCCGGCGTGGACCGCGATGCGATTCATGACGAGCGCGCGCTCGCCGGCATCCAGAAACAGATCGCCGAATATGATGCCGGCAAGCGCAAGACCTTCGATGTCGTGCGCAAAGTCGAGGGCACGGAATTCCAGCATGAAGTGTGGAACGCGCTGTGGGAAATTCCCTACGGCGAAACCACATCCTATGGCGCGCTGGCGAAGAAGATCGGCTATCCGAACGGCGCGCGCGCCATCGGGCTCGCCAATGGCTCGAACCCCATCGGCCTGATCGTGCCGTGCCATCGCGTGATCGGCGCGGATGGCAGCCTCACCGGCTATGGCGGGGGCCTGCCGCTGAAGAAGGCGCTGCTGATGCACGAAGCGGCAAACACCAAGCGGGCGGATATGTTGTTTGGGTAGCATTGCAACGTTTTCCGCATTCTTTTTTTCCGTCATGGCCGGGCTCGTCCCGGCCATCCATACACTCCGTCTAGATGGGTGTTCATGGATGGCCGCCACGAGGGCGGCCATGACGAATTGGGATGGATGGAATTCAAAATAACCTACAACTGCACATCCCGGCTGATCATCAACCCCACGCGCCAGCGTTCGGCATCGACGGAATAACCGTCGCGGATCGCGCCCGGCGTATGCGTCTGGTCGTTGGCCCAGGGCAATTGCGCCTGTGCGCCGAGCGAGATGGTCAACGGCAAGCCTTTGTAGGAAATCGTCGGGCCCACATAATAAAGGTTCGACACCGGATGGGCGCTGCCCACCAGCCCGTCGAATTCGTTTTCGTTGGAGAACTCGCCGCACAACGACCATTCCGGCGTGATGTTGTAGGCCGCGCCGAAGCGCAATTCGATAGCGTTGTTGCGATGCCAGATTCCGGCGTCGCGGTTCCACTGATTTTCGAAATTGGCGTTGAAGGCAAGGCGCAGATTGTCGTTGAAGAAATTCTTCTGAAGCAGGATTTTCGCTTCCAGCTCGCGGCTGTCCGCGGTGTAGCTCGGCTCAAGATAGACGGCCAAACCCACCGGATCGAAATAGACATTCAGGAAGCGATAGATCGCCTCGCCCGAAACGCCGAATTCATGCTCGCTCTGGGCGGGGGCAAGCGGCGCATGTTCATGTTCGCGCTCCCATTCGACATTGCCGTAGAGCGACACCTGAAAATCGTCGGTCACGCCGTATTCGAAAGCCGTGTTGGATTCGATGCCGGCATAGGCCTCGCCCGGCTTCTGCGCGCTGAAGAGGATGCGCTGCTCGATCTCGGTCTCCTGCGCCGCTTCGATATCGGTGGTGTAGAGCGAGATGAAAGGCTGGTCGTCGGCCAGCGCCGTTTGCGCCAGCGCGAAGAAAGCGCCCGCCGCCATCAGGCCAATCCGCAATCGCATCGTCGTCCCCTCGGTAAATGCAACTCATTCGCAACAACGCGAAATTCGCAGATGAAGGCAGTTCTGTCAATGAGACTTATTCGCAAAAACTGTCGCACCCATGAATTCGGGGGATATGCGGGGCGCCCCCGCTAATCCTTGATCCGGAATCCGGATAGCGTCCGGCAACAAAATGCTCAGGGAGGCCCCCATGAATTCCATGCTCACGCCGGTTCTGGCGCTCGTCACGCTCACCTTGATCGTCTGGATCTGGATGTATCTGACCCGCATCCCCGCGATGCAGGCCGCCAAGATCGACCCGCAAAGCGCCATGCATCCGGGCTCGCTGGACATGCTGCCGTCCTCGGTGCGCCGGGTGGCCGACAACTACAACCATTTGATGGAACAGCCGACGATCTTCTATGCGTTGGTGTTCTATATCGTGCTGGCCGGCCATGCGGACCAGACGCATATCTATCTCGCCTGGGCCTATGTGGGCTTGCGGGTGCTCCACACCCTCATCCAGTGCACGGTCAACCGGGTGACCCTGCGCTTCACGGTCTTTTCGATCTCCAGCCTGGTCCTGATGGCCATGGTGGTCCGGGAATTGACGATGCTGGGCTGACGAGGCGGAAAACGCCGCAAACCCCTTCGCGAAATAAGCTTTCGCGGGCCTTGACCCGCCAGATTCGCGACTCTATATAG
>DATIZS010000050.1:0-6275 GCA_035516955.1 Rhizomicrobium sp. | reverse complement strand
TCTTCGCATGCCCCAGCGCGCGCTTGATGACCGGGTAATTTCGCGACGTCATCGCCTGCAGCGACATGGCGATCAGGCCCTCCTTGCCCCATTTCTTCTCGATCGCCTCGCGCAGATCATCGAGATTGGCGGAGCCGTGCAGCAGCGCGCGGCCGTAATCGAAACCGAGCTGCGCATCCGCATCGGTGGGCTGGCCCGACAGCAGCGCGCGGATCACGTCGCCCTTCATGCCGTTTTCCATCGCGATGTCGGAGCCGATCTGCACGCAAGGCCCGCAATCTTCCACCAGCGCGCCCGCGATGCCCGCGGCCGCCACCGCATTCAGCGGCGCCCCGCCGCCCCAATTGCGCGCCGCCATCTGCATCTTCATGTAGCGGCGGAAACCCGAGAACGACGCATCCAGCATCTCGTGCATATAGGTGGCGTCATAGCCATAGTGCCGTTCCATCTTGCGGATGTAGCGGTGGGCGAACCATTTCAACATCACACGACTCCTTCTTTCCGCGCCCGCATCCAGGCGAGCGCCATGCCGAGAAAACTTACCAGCATCACGAAGACGGCTTCCGACGCCATCACGCGCGTGTCCTTGGGAATGCCGTCCGCGATCCATTCCCACACATGGAAGAACGCATGCAGCGTGGGAAACGTGGCGCCCGCGAGCGCGAGTGCCGCCGCCGTCATGCCCGCCCGCGCGCCCAGAATCATGAACGCGCCGCTCGCGGCGAAGGCGAGCCCGATATCCGCGATGAAGTGGTGATTCATCGGGCCGGTCTGAATCACGCCCGGCACCGCCGCGTACCAGGCGTCCGGCGCCGCCAGCATGTAGAGCCCGTTTGCCAGATGAAACAGGCCCAAAATCATCAATCCCGGCCTGATCATGTCTATCTCCTCCCGTCGGTTGAAATAAAGACGCCCGAGCCTTCCGGTTTGTGACCGGCGCCCCTATTTATTGACAGAACGGGAGGCCATTGCCACCTTCGAACCATGCACGCCTATCTGGATTTCGAACGCCCCATTGCCGAGCTCGAAGGCAAGATCGCGGAGCTTCGCGCGCTGGCCGCGGCCGATCCCGCCATGGAGATCGAGGCCGATGTCTCGCGGCTGCAGGCCCGCGCCGACAGCCTCATCCACGAGACCTATGCCAAGCTCACGCCCTGGCAGAAGGCGATGGTGGCGCGCCATCCGGCACGGCCGCATTTCAGCGATTACGTCGAGCACCTGATCGACGATTTCACGCCGCTGGCCGGCGACAGGCTCTATGGCGAGGACCGCGCCATCGTGGCCGGGCTCGGGCGTTTCCGCGGGCGTTCGGTTGCCGTGCTCGGTCACGAGAAGGGCGACGACACGCAATCGCGCCTCAAGCACAATTTCGGCATGGCGATGCCGGAAGGCTATCGCAAGGCCGTGCGCATCTTCGAACTCGCCGACCGCTTCGATCTTCCGGTGATCTCGTTCGCCGATACGCAAGGCGCCTATCCGGGCGTCGGCGCCGAGGAGCGCGGCCAGGCCGAAGCGATCGCGCGGGCGACGCAAGCCTCCCTCAATCTCGGCGTGCCGTTCATCGCCACGATCATCGGCGAAGGCATGTCGGGCGGCGCGCTCGGCATCGCGGTGGCGAACAAGGTCTATATGCTGGAACATGCGATCTATGCGGTGATCTCGCCGGAGGGCTGCGCCTCGATCCTGTGGCGCAGTTCCGACAAGGCGCAGGACGCCGCCGCCGCGATGAAGATCACGGCGCAGGATTTGCTGGAACTGAAAGTGATCGACGGCATCGTGCCCGAACCGCCCGGCGGCGCGCATCGCAATCCCGACGAGGCGATCCATGCGGTGGGCGAAACCGTTTCGCGGGCTTTGTCGGAACTGAATCATCTGACGCGCGACGAGTTGCGCAAACAGCGGCGGGAGAAATATCTGGAGATGGGGAGGAATTTGGGGACGTAATTTCCTCTCCCACAAGGGGAGAGGGAAATATCTAATCCAACACCCGCGCAAACGCTCTTATATCCGCCACCAATTCATCGGGCCGTTCCAGCGCCGCGAAGTGTCCGCCGGCCTTGAAATCGGTCCAGCGGGCGACGTTGAAATGCCGTTCGCAAAGCGAGCGCGGCGGAAACGGAATCAATTCCACCGGGAAATTCGCGACAGACACCGGCTTTTCGATGCGCGCGCCTTGCGGCACGGCTGCGCCGGAAAAATCCTCGAACAAGCCGCGATAAAGCCAGGTCGCGGTGTTGAAGCTGCGCGTGACGAGATAGATCATCACATTCGTCAGCAACTGATCCCTGGTATAGACATTCTCGAAGCCGCGCGCGCGATCCGACCAGCCGTGGAATTTCTCCACGATCCAGGCGCAGGCGCCGACGGGCGAATCCATCATGGCGTAAGATAAGGTCTGCGGCTTGGTCGATTGTTCGCGGAAATAGGCGCCTTCCATTTCGAACAGCATCTGCGCGCGTTTGGCGTAGTCTTTTTCTTCCTGCGTTTGCGGCTCCACGCCCGGCGAGCGCCAGCCGAACATGTTGAGATGCACCGCGCGGCAGCCTTTGCCTTCGTATCCCATCCAGCCGGAAATCGCCGAGCCCCAGTCGCCGCCCTGCGCGATGTAGTTCGGCAGTTGCAGCGCCTCGCACATCAGCGTGTCGAAGAGGCGCGCGATGGTGCGGGGCGAAATCGGCTTCTGCGGCTTGCCGGAAAATCCGTAACCCGGCAGCGACGGCGCGATCACGGTGAAACCGTCCTTCGCGCTGCCGCCGAAATTCTCCGGATGCGCGAGCTTTTCCAGAATGTGCAAGAATTCGAACACCGATCCCGGCCAGCCGTGACTCAAGATCAGCGGGCGCGGATTGGAGCCTTCGACCTTGTAGAAATGGATGTCGATGCCGTCGACCGGCGCCACGAATTGCGGGAAGCGGTTGAGTTCGCCTTCCCATTTGCGCCAGTCATATTCGTTGACCCAGTAATTGCAGAGCGCGCGCATGAAATCGAGATTGGCGCCATAGGCCCAGGTGCCTTCGAGGCCTTCCCCGCGCGGCATTTCGTGCCATTCATAGGCGCGCACTTTGGCGCGAATGGCGTCGAGCGTTTCCTGCGGGACCTTGATCTTGAAGGGAGCGGGAGCGGGCATGGGTTCCTCGAATACGATCTTGCAGGGAAAAACTATAACCACCCTCACAATCCGTCATCACCCGCTTTACGCGGGTGATCCAATTTTTTGAAGATGGATGGCCCGGATCCTTCGCGAAAAGCTCAGGACCGGGCCATGACGGAATGTTATATATCGGCGTTACTTCGCGAGTTCGAACAGCATCGACGAAACCCAGCCCTTGTTGCCGAGTTCGTCGCTGACTTCCCACCACACGCCGTCCTTGTTGCCGGTGGGATAGAGCATCATGCCGACATCGAGCGAACGCACGACGCCGCCCTTGCCGCCGGATTCCTTGTACATGTGGCCGGGCTTGGTCATGCTGACGGCCTGCGACGGCGCCTGTTGAGCCGCGCCGGGCTCCATGCCGCCCATATCGCCCACGAGCTTGGTATAGGCGTCGATATAGGCGAGCGTCACGACCTGGCCGATATCGGTATGCTCATAGCTCGACACTTCGGCGCCGCCGAAGCCGCCCCAGCTTCCCCAGCCGCCGCCCGCGCCGAAGCCTATATCTGTCTTGTCGCCATGGCCCTGCTCGATGGGGCCTTCTTCGCCGGTGCGCACATTGTCGATCGTCAGCACCACATCGGCGGTCGAGCTATGGATGTTTAGCCCGGCGATCACGGAACCCACGCCGTGGCCCACGAAGCCGCCCAGCATTCCGCCGATATTGGTGTTGCTGGAATCGGCGTTCTTGGAGGCGATATCGGGCACGAGAATATAATCGGCCGCTTTCAACTGGCCTTCGCCCATGTTGGAACCTTGCTGCAACTGTCCGCCCGAGGCGAGCGCGCGCTCCTGCTGGATCATCTGGAAACTGCGCCCGCGCTCGAGCAGCGTGAAGCAGCCCGATTTGCGCACGAACACCTTCAAGAGCACGGCCGGAGATTCGAGCCCCAGCCCGCCCCACCAATTGTTGTCCGGCTCGTTGATGGCGATGGTGCCGAGATTGCGCGAGCAGGTCGGAATGTCGGATTCCTTGCGCGCGGTCTTGTCCTGGATGGACTCCCCATGAGCGAAAACAGGCAAAATCAGCGCCGCCCCAAGGACAGGCGCGAACAAGCGTGATGCAATACGCATTGGTCCCTCGCGACTTTCGATACGCCCGGCCGTGACCGGCCCGGCCGCCACTATGCCCGAGGGCGCGGGTGAGCGAAAGTTAATATGCGGGGGCGGATTATGCCAAATCTAAACCAGCGCCCCGTGGCAGTGCTTGAATTTGCGCCCCGAGCCGCACGGACACGGCGCGTTGCGCTGCACCTTGCCCCAGGTGGAAGGATCGTTGGGGTTCACGGGCGCATTCGACAGACGGGTCGCGCGCAGCGTCGCGGTGCCGGCCTGGGCCATCTCGTCTTCGCCGGTCGTGGCGTCGATATGCGAGGCGGTGACGCGCTGCGGCGCCTGCAATTCCGGCGGCGGCCGCTCGACATTGAACTGCTGCGTCATCAGCAGCCGCACCACGTCGATGCGCATCTTGGCGAGCAGCGCCTCGAACAGTTCGAAGGCTTCCTGCTTGTATTCGTTCAGCGGATCGCGCTGGCCGTAGCCGCGCAGGCCCACATATTGGCGTAAATGTTCGAGATTGACGATGTGCTCGCGCCAGTCGTGGTCGAGGATTTCCAGCAGGAACCGCTTTTCGAGATAGCGCATGATCTCGGAGCCGAGATTGGCGGTGCGCTCGGCGGCGCGGCTCTCCACCGCCTTCATGATGCGCTCTTTGACTTCCTCGTCGGCGATGCCTTCCTCCTTGGTCCAGTCATGGACGGGAAGATTGACGCCGAAAATGCGGTTGACTTCGCTTTCGAGGCCGGCCGCGTCCCATTGCTCGGCATAAGCGCGCTCTGGGATGTGCTTGGCGACGAGTTCCTCGACGATCTGATGGCGGAAATCGCCGATCTGGTCGGAGACGTCCTCCGTCGCCATGATCTCCTTGCGCTGCTCGAAGACGACGCGGCGCTGGTCGTTGAGCACATTGTCGTATTTCAGGATGTTCTTGCGGATTTCGAAATTGCGCGCTTCCACCTTCTGCTGCGCCTTTTCGAGCGCCTTGTTCACCCAGGGATGCGCGATGGCTTCGCCTTTTTCGAGGCCGAGGCGCTGCAGCAGCGTATCCATGCGCTCCGAGCCGAAGATGCGCATGAGATCGTCCTGCAGGCTCAGGAAGAATTTCGAGGCGCCCGGATCGCCCTGGCGGCCCGAACGCCCGCGCAGCTGATTGTCGATGCGCCGGCTTTCATGGCGCTCGGTGCCCGCGATGTAGAGGCCGCCCGCCGCCAGCACGCGCTTCTTGTCTTCGGCGACTTCCTCCTTGATCTCGGCGATGCGCTTGGCGCGCTCGGCCTCGTTGATGATGCCGCCGAGTTCGTTCTTCACGCGCATGTCGGCATTGCCGCCGAGCTGGATGTCGGTGCCGCGGCCGGCCATGTTGGTGGCGATGGTGACGGTGCCCGAGACGCCCGCCTGCGCCACGATCTGCGCTTCGGCCTCGTGATAGCGCGCGTTCAGGACGTTGTGCTTGATCTTGCGCTTCTTGAGGAGATCGGAGAGATGCTCCGATTTCTCGATGGAGACGGTGCCCACGAGGATCGGCTGGCCGCGCGTCTGGCAATCGGAGATCAGCGCGATGATGGCGTCGTTCTTCTCCTCGACCGTGCGATAGACTTCGTCGTCGGCATCGACGCGCGCGACGGGAAGATTGGTGGGGATGTCCATCACGTCGAGGCCGTAAATGTCCATGAACTCGGCCGCTTCGGTGAGCGCGGTGCCGGTCATGCCGGCGAGCTTTTCGTAGAGGCGGAAATAATTCTGGAAGGTGATCGAGGCGAGCGTCACGTTTTCCGGCTGGATTTCGGTATTTTCCTTCGCCTCCAGCGCCTGGTGCAGGCCTTCGGAATAGCGCCGTCCTTCCATCATGCGGCCGGTGAATTCGTCGATGATGACGACGCGGCTGTCCTTCACGATGTAGTCGCGGTCCTTCAGGAACAGCTTGTGGGCCTTCAGCGCCTGGTTCACGTGATGGACGATGTTGATGTTCTCGATATCGTAGAGGTCGCCGGTCTCGAGCAGCCCTGCCGCGCGCAGCAACTGCACCATGTGCTCGTTGCCGGCCTCGGTCAGCGTCACCTGG
>DATIZS010000049.1:0-3254 GCA_035516955.1 Rhizomicrobium sp. | reverse complement strand
GCCTGTAAATTGTTGAACATCGCCCTCCCCCGAGAGACAGTCGGGGAAGAGATTACTCCACCGTGACGGATTTCGCGAGATTGCGCGGCTGGTCGACGTCGGTGCCTTTGGCGATCGCGGCGTAGTAGGCCAGCAACTGTGCCGGGATCGCGTAGAGGATTGGCGCGATGAAGGGATCCGCGTCGGGCACCGTGATCGTGGCCCAGGCTTCCTTGCCGGCGCGCGCGATGCCTTCGGCTTCGGAGATCAGCAGCACCTTGCCGCCTCGCGCCATCACTTCCTGCATGTTCGAGACGGTCTTTTCGAAGAACGCGTCGTGCGGCGCCATCACGATCACCGGCACGTTCTCGTCGATCAGCGCGATGGGGCCATGCTTCATTTCGCCGGCGGCATAGCCTTCGGCGTGGATATAGGAGATTTCCTTCAGCTTCAGCGCGCCTTCCAGCGCCAGCGGGAAATTCACGCCGCGGCCGAGATAAAGCACGTCGCGCGCCTTGGAGGCATCGAGCGCGAGTGCTTCGATCTTTCCTTCCTGCTTCAGGAAATCGACGATGTGGCGCGGGGTTTCGAGCAGCGCCGAGACGAGCTGTTTCTCGCGCGTTTCATCGAGGACTTTGCGCGCGCGCGCCGCCGCGATTGCCAAGGCGGCGAGCACGCTCAACTGGCAGGTGAAGGCTTTGGTCGAGGCCACGCCGATTTCGGGGCCGGCGAAGGTCGGCAGCACGATATCGGCTTCGCGCGCGATCGAGCTTTCGGGCACGTTGACGATGGCGATGGTGGTCTGGCCTTGCGTCTTGGCATCGCGCAACGCGGCCAGCGTGTCGGCCGTCTCGCCCGATTGCGAAATGAAGAGTGCTGCGCCGCCTTGCGGATAGACCGGATCGCGATAGCGCAGCTCGCTTGCCACATCGGCTTCCACCGCAATGCGCGCGATCTTCTCGAACCAGTATTTGCCGACAAGGCCCGCGTAATAGGCGGTGCCGCAAGCCGAGATCGTGAGGCGCGTGGCTTTCGCGAGCGCCTCCACCGCGCCCTTCTCGCGCACGGCGATGGACGGGCCGGTCGCATCGATGAAATGGGCGAGCGTGTGGCCGATCACTTCGGGCTGCTCGTGGATTTCCTTCGCCATGAAATGGCGGTAGCCGCCCTTGTCGACCAGCCCGGCCGAGGCGTTGGCGATCTTGATTTCGCGATTGGCGACGCGGCGCTCGAGATCGTAGATCGTGACATCGGCGCCCCGCAGCACCGCCACATCGCCGTCCTCGAGATAGCAGATGCGGTTGGTGAACGGCGCAAGCGCGATGGCGTCGGAGCCGAGATAGGCTTCGTCCGCGCCGAGCCCCACCGCAAGCGGGCTTCCTTTCCGCGCGCCGATGACGAGCGATTCCTCGTTCGCGAAGATCATGGCGAGCGCGTAAGCGCCGGTGAGGCGGCGCACCGCTTCCATCGCTGCATCCTGCGGCGTAAATCCGCGGTCGAGATAATCGGTGACGAGATGGACGGCCACTTCGGTATCGGTTTCGGATTCGAATTTGTGGCCCTTCGCGATCAGCTCGGCGCGGAGCTCGCGGAAATTCTCGATGATGCCGTTGTGCACGAGCGCCACGCGCGCCGAGGCGTGGGGGTGCGCGTTTCCTTCGGTCGGCGCGCCATGCGTCGCCCAGCGCGTGTGGCCGATGCCGGTGCGCCCCGTGAGCGGATGTCTCGCCAGCGCATCGGCGAGCTTCGACAATTTGCCGGGCGCGCGCCTCCTCTCGATATGGCCGGAGACGAGGGTGGCGATGCCGGCCGAATCGTAGCCGCGATATTCGAGCCTTCTCAGCGCCTCCAGGATCACAGGCGCCGCATCATGTTTTCCGGCGATGCCGACGATACCGCACATTACCCTTCTCCTTTGCTCTTCTGCTTTTCGGCGCGCTTCCTGGCGCGGAATTTCTCCGCCCAGCCGGCGCTCGCCGTTTGCGGCGCGCGCACGACGGCCAGCGAATCCGGCGCCACGTCTTCGGCGATCACGCTGCCTGCGCCCACGAACGCGCCGTCGCCGATCCTGACGGGCGCCACCAGCGCCGAATTGGAGCCGATGAAGGCGCCCGCGCCGATATCGGTGAAATGCTTGTCGAAGCCGTCGTAATTGCAGGTGATGGTGCCCGCGCCGATATTGGCGTTCGCGCCCACGCGCGCATCGCCGAGATAGGTGAGATGGCTGGCCTTCGCGCCGGCTTCGACTTTCGTGTTCTTCACTTCCACGAAATTGCCGATGACGGCGCCTTCGCCGATGATCGCGCCGGGGCGCAGCCGCGCATAAGGACCCACGATCGCGCCGCGGCCGACCTCGGCGCCTTCGAGATGCGAGAAGGCGCGGATCTCCGCGCCCGCCGCGACGCGAACGCCCGGACCGAACATCACATAGGGCGCAATGGCGACATCGGCTTCGAGTTGCGTGTCGTAAGCGAGGAAGACGGTTTCGGGGGCGGTCATGCCGGCGCCCGCATCCAGCGCCGCCGCGCGCAGGCGCATCTGCATCGCCGCTTCCGCCGCCGCGAGCTCGGCGCGCGAATTGACGCCCATCATTTCGGATTCGTCGGCCTCGACCACGGCGCAGGCGACGCGCTCCGATTTCGCCAGCAGCGGCACATCGGTCAGATAATATTCGCGCTGCGCGTTGTTGTTCTCGAGCTTGGCGGTCCAGCGCAAAAAACTCTTCGCATCGGCCGCCATGATGCCGGCATTGCAGAGGTCCACCGCGCGCTCTTCCTCGTTCGCGTCCTTGTATTCCACGATGCGGTCGAGAATTCCGTGTTTCGCGATGACGCGGCCATAGGCCTTGTTCTTCGAGCGGAACGCAACGATCGCCATGCCCGCCTTTTCGCGCGCGGCGAAGGAGGCTTCGAAGGTGGCGGATGTCAGAAGCGGCATGTCGCCATAGGTCGTGATGACTTCGCCGGAAAAATCGGCGAGCGCGTCTTTGGCGCAGGCCGCGGCGTGGCCGGTGCCGAGCTGCTTGTCCTGGATCACCGCCTGGGCGCCTTGCGATGCCGCGAATTCGCGCACCGCTTCGCCATCGGCCGACGTCACCACGACGATGCGCGAGATGCCCGCGCCCTTCGCCGCGCGGATCACATGGCCGAGAATGGGAAGGCCCGCGATTCCGTGCATCACCTTGGGCGTTGCGGATTTCATCCGCGTGCCCTGTCCCGCCGCCAGAATGATCGCCGCTCGCGACATCTATCCCATTCTCCGCCGGGCTTGCGCTT
>DATIZS010000048.1:0-11069 GCA_035516955.1 Rhizomicrobium sp. | reverse complement strand
GTCGGCGGGCGATATCCTCCAATTGGGCAGCCTCGAAGCCGAAATCGTGGCGCGCAACGAGGGCGGCGAAGTCGAATTGCAATTCGCGCTCGCCGGCGCCGCCCTCGATGCGGCTATCGCGCGCCAAGGCGAAATGCCGCTGCCACCCTATATTGCGGGCAAGCGCGCGCCCGACGCGCGCGACGCGATCGATTATCAAACCGTGTTTGCCGAGCACGAAGGCTCCGTCGCCGCGCCCACCGCGGGCTTGCATTTCACGGGCGCATTGCTGGCGCGGCTGAAGGACAAAGGCATCGCACGCGAGAGCGTCACGCTGCATGTCGGCGCGGGCACCTTTCTGCCGGTGACGGCGGCCGATACCGCCGGGCACAAAATGCATTCCGAATGGGCGGCACTGTCGCGCGAGACGGCGGCGCGTCTGAATACGGCGCGCGCAAAAGGCGGACGCATCGCCGCAGCCGGCACGACGAGCCTGCGCACCCTCGAAACGGCGGCCCGCGAGGATGGAACGCTCGCGGAATTCGCCGGCGAAACGGATATCTTCATCACGCCGGGCTATCGCTTCCGGGCGGCCGATATCCTTCTCACCAATTTCCATCTGCCGTGTTCCACGCTCTTCATGCTGGTCTGTGCCTTCTCGGGCACCGCCACGATGAAGCGCGCCTATGCGGAAGCGATTGCGCAAAACTACCGTTTCTATTCTTATGGCGACGCCTGTCTTCTGTTTCGTGCCCGATGAGCGCCATGCAATTCGAAATCGCCGCCACCGACGGCGCCGCGCGCAGCGGCACCATCCGCTTGCCCCGCGGCGAAATCCGCACGCCGGCGTTCATGCCGGTCGGAACGGCGGGAACGGTGAAGGCCATGCTGCCCGAAAGCGTGCGCGAAACGGGCGCGGACATCATCCTCGGCAACACCTATCATCTCATGCTGCGCCCCGGCGCGGAGCGGATCGCGCAGCTGGGCGGCCTTCACAAATTCATGGGCTGGCAGAAGCCGATACTCACCGATTCCGGCGGCTTCCAGGTGATGTCGCTGGCGAAGCTGCGCAAGATTTCCGAAGAAGGCGTGCGTTTCTCCTCGCATATCGACGGCGCGATCGAATTCCTTTCGCCCGAGCGCGCCATGGAAATCCAGCGCTTGCTGGGCTCCGACATCCACATGGTGCTCGACGAATGCGCGGCCTATCCCGCCACCGAATCCGAAATTGAAAAATCGCTCGCGCTTTCCATGCGCTGGGCGAAGCGTTCCAAGGCCGCGTTCGGGGCGCAGGAGGGCCGCGCCTGTTTCGGCATCGTGCAGGGCGGCGTATTCGCGCATCTGCGCGCGCGCTCGGCCGCGGAACTGGTCGGCATCGGTTTCGACGGATACGCGATCGGCGGGCTCGCGGTGGGCGAAGGGCAGGGCGCGATGTTCGAAACGCTGGATGCGACCGTGCCGCATTTGCCCGCGAACCGTCCGCGCTATCTGATGGGCGTGGGCAAGCCGGCCGACATCGTGGGCGCGGTGGCGCGCGGCATCGACATGTTCGATTGCGTGCTGCCCACGCGCTCGGGCCGCAACGGTCAGGCCTTCACGCGCAACGGCACGCTCAATCTTCGCAACGCGCGTCACGCCGGCGATCCTTCGCCGCTCGACGCCGCGTGCCGCTGCCCCGCCTGCCGCCGCTTCAGCCGCGCCTATCTGCATCATGTGGTCAAGGCGAACGAGATCATCGCCTCGATGCTCATCACCTGGCACAATCTCACTTATTATCAGGACCTGATGACGGAACTTCGGGCGGCCATTTCCACGGGCCGCCTCAAGGATCTCGCGGACCGCTTCGGCGTGGCCGGAGAAGCCGAGGCCTGAGCTATCGACAAGATGTTTAAGCCCCTGTTACACCTTCATTTCCGGGAGAAATGAGGGTCTGGTCATGGGGCGTCCGATCACCAACATCACCATTGTGGGCGGCGGCACGGCGGGATGGATCGCCGCGGCCTATCTGAACGAGCGGTTGCAATGGGGCCCGGCCGCCCACCGCGACGTGACGATCACGCTGATCGAATCCCCCAATGTCGGCCTGATCGGCGTGGGCGAAGCGACCGTGCCCACGCTCAAGGGCACGATGAGCATGCTCGGCATTTCCGAGCCCGAATTCATGCAGCGCGCCAACGCCACCTTCAAGCTCGGCATCTGGTTCGACAAATGGAACACCAACAACAAGGGCGACTTCGTCGGCTTCATGCATCCCTTCACCGGCGGCCAGACGGTGATGGGCATGCATCCCGGCTATTCCTTCAAGAAATACGGATTGCCCGGCTGGGACGACGTCAACGATCAGGATTTCGTTCGCACCATCGCGATCACGCGCGAAGCCTTCGAGCGCAACAAGGGACCGCGCGCACTCGCCGGACCGCATTACGGCGGCGCGCTGCAATACGCCTATCATATCGATGCGGCGAAGCTCGCCGATTTCCTCGCCGATGTCTGCAAGCAGCGCGGCGTGAAGCATATCCGCGACGATGTGGTGGACGTGAAGCTCGACGGGCGCGGCTTCGTGGAGTCGCTGCAATTGAAGGAGCGCGGCACCTGGCCCATCGAATTCGTGGTGGATTGCACGGGCTTCCGCGGCCTCATCATCAACAAGGCCCTGAATGAGCCGTTCGAATCCTATTCCGATTATCTGCTCAACGACCGCGCCATTCCGATGCAGACGCCGCTGCGCGATCCCGAACACCTCGTTCCCGTCACCGGCGCGATCGCCATGAGCGCGGGATGGGTCTGGGATATTCCGCTCTACAAGCGCCTGGGCACCGGCTATGTCTATTGCAGCAAGTTCATCAGCGATCAGGACGCCCATGACGAATTCATCAAATATCTGGGGCCCATCGCGGAAGGCGTCGATCCGCAGCCCACGATCAAGATGCGCGTGGGCAGGAACCGGCGCAGCTTCGTGAAGAATTGCGTGGCGCTCGGCCTTTCGTCGGGTTTTCTCGAGCCGCTCGAATCCACCGCCATCATGTCGCTGGAATTGCAGTCGCGCTGGCTGGTGAGCTGCCTGCCCTCGACCGATTTCGAACAGCCGCTGGCCGACCAATACAATATGTCCACCGCCCGGCTTTACGACGAGATCCGCGATTTCCTCTCGCTGCATTTCTCGCTCAGCGAAAGGCCGGGACCGTTCTGGGATGCGGTGCGCAACGAGGCGAAGAAATCCGACAACCTCCTCGAGCTTCTCGAGTTGTGGAAATACTCCGTGCCCACGCCGCTCGATCCGCGCACGCAGCGCGTCTACAATCCGTGGAGCGTCATCTGCATCCTCATGGGCAAGAATTTCTACCGCGACTGCAAGCTCGCCGGCTCGGAAGTCGTCTCGCTCAAGCTCTGGCAGCGCTATTGGCGCGAATGCTGCGCGAGCAAGGATCGCGTGCTGCCGCGCCTGGCGAACCACAAGGCGCTCGTCGAGCATATGCGCAAACAGGCCGTCGCGGGCGCGAGCGTCAAGCAGAAGCCGATCGCGGAAAAGAAGGTCATCGAAGAGGGCTCGTTCCTCGTCCAGCCCGCGCCCATCCTGGCGCAGAGCGCGGTCCGCTAGTGCGTCCGCTTCAAAGCCCGAGTTTCTGGGCAAGCCCGATGCGCTGCAGCTTTCCCGTCGGGCCCTTCGGGATATCCGCGAGGAACACGATCCGGCGCGGCACCTTGAAATCGGCAAGCCGCGCCGAAACGAAGGCGCGCAGATCGTGTTCGTTCAGCGATTTGCCGTCGCGCAGCACCACCGCCGCGCCCACATCCTCGCCGAGCATGTCGTGGGGAATGGCGAAGGCGACCGCCTGTTCGACGGCGGGATGATCCATCAGCACTTCATCCACTTCGCGCGGCGAAATCTTCTCGCCGCCGCGATTGATGATCTCCTTCAGGCGGCCGGTGATCGTGAGATAGCCGTCCTCGGCCATCACGCCCTGATCGCCGGTGCGGAACCAGCCATGGGTGAGGGCTTCGGCATTCGCCTTGGCGTTGTCGCCATAGCCGGAGGTCACATTGTCGCCGCGGATGACGATCTCGCCGGTCTCGCCTGCGCCAAGCAGATTTCCCTCGCGGTCCATGATGGCGATTTCGGGACCCGATGCGACGCCGACCGTGCCCGCCTTGCGCGTTCCCGGCGGCAGCGGATTGCTCGACATCTGATGGCACGCTTCCGTCATGCCATAGGCCTCGATCACGGGCGCGGCGAACGTCTCTTCCAGCGCGGCGAGCACGGTGGGCGCGAGCGCAGCGGAGGACGATCGGATGAAGCGCAACGGATTGGCCGCGATGATCGCCCGGTTCGCGGCCGCGCGCGCGAGAACGGCCTGATGCATGGTGGGCACGGCCGTGTACCAGCTCGGTTTTGCTTCCTCGAGCCAGGCGAAGAATTTGAGCGCATTGAAGCCGGGCGCGCAGAACACGCTGCCGCCCGCCGCAAGCGGCGCAACGAGGCCCGCCATCAAGCCGTGAATGTGGAACAGCGGCATGATCGCAAGCCCGCGATCCTTGTCCGACAAAGCGAGCGTGGCCGCGATGTTGCGCGCGCTGGCGGCGATGTTGGCGTGCGTCAGCGGCACGAGCTTGGGCCGCGAGGTCGTTCCCGACGTGTGCAGCACCAGGGCTTCGTCGCCTGGCCCAACCGCATCGGCCGTGCGCGCGCCTCGCAATTCCGAAATGTCGAGTGTAAAGCAGCCAGCGCCTTTCTCGCGCGCCGGGTACAAGCGGATGACCGGCACGCCGAGTTTGCGCGCGACCGCGATGGCCGGCGATTCGGACTCCGCTTCGACCACAAGCGCGCGCGCCTTCAGATCGCTCAGATAGAATTCGAATTCCTCGGCGCGATAGGCCGGATTGAGCGGCGCGGCCGATGCCGCCGCCGCCACGCCCAGGAACGCCGCGGCGAGTTCGGGCCCGGCGCCGAGCACGATGGCGACACGCGCTCCGCGCCCGATCCCGCCCGCGTTCAGCGTGGCGCCGGTTTCGGCCATCAGCGCGCGCAATCCCGCGAACGGCAGCGCCTCCGCGCCCGGAGCGGCAATCGCGGCATGCCCGTCTCGGCCCCTGGCCAGGAGTTCGCGTAGCGTCGCGCTCATTTTGAAGTTTGCCGCTTGAGCCCCGGCCCAGCGTATCAGAGCCCGAGCCCGCCCGGCCAGATGCGCCCTGGCTTCGATCTTGCTGCGGAAACCGGGACATTGCAGTCTGGTACTCGCGCCAGCCGCGAGATGTTTCATGCGAATTTTGTTCTGCCGCCCCGGGCCCTTTCCGCCGGACATGTATGCGGGCACCGAGCTGACCGTTTACTGGCTCTGCCACAGGCTCATGGCGGCCGGCCACGAAGTCGCGGTGGCCGCCGGCAGAAGACGCGTCGCGCCTCCCGCGATGGACCGCGACTGCGGCTTTCCGGTGGTGCGCTCGAAATCCATCGTGCTGTCGGTGAAGGTTGCGGCCGCGAATTTGCGCCCCGATGTCTATGTGATCACCGAAACGGGACCATGGACCGGCGTGATCCTGCCGATCATCGGCGAGGCCCCCATCGTGATTTACGAGCACGAAGTGGCGCGCTGCACGATCGAGGCGCCGGTCGAATTGAGATCGCGCGCCATCTATCTCGCCAATTCGCCGGCCACGGCCGCCCATCTCCGGCAACATTGCGATGTGACGGCCACCGTCGTGCGCCCGCTGTTCGGCGTCGATCGCTACGCGCACATCCAGCCGCGCGGCGAGCGCGTGCTCTTCGTCTCGCTGCAGCGGCGCAAGGGCTCCGATGTCGCCATCCGCCTCGCGCAAAGCCGGCCCGGAATCTCGTTCGTCTTCGTCGAAAGCTGGACCGAAACGCCCGAGCGCACCCAGCATTTGCGCGAATATGTCCGCAAGGTTCCCAACATCACGCTGCTTCCCAATCAGCCGAGCCTCGAATCGGTGTTTCCCGAGATCAAGCTGCATCTGATGCCGAGCCGCTCGCAGGAAGCCTGGGGGCGCACGGCGACCGAAGCGCAGATCTGCGGCATTCCCGTTCTCGGCAGCAGCCGCGGCAATCTTCCCGCCACCATCGGCCCCGGCGGCGTCACGCTCGATCCCGACGAACCGCTCGAACTCTGGCTTCATCATTTCGACCGCATCATGCGCGATCCCGCGTTTTACGCGGAACTGTCGCGCAAAGCCCGCGCCCATGGCCGCACCCACATCGCGGAAGCAAACCGCGCATACGAAACCTTCGAGCGCGCGCTCCGCGAAGCCGCGGCGAGGCGCGCTGCGTGAGCGATCGCCCCGAACTGGTGCGCCGCGAGGCCAAGGCTGCGCCCGTGCGCGCGGCATTCTCGGCGGCCGATGCGCGCACGGCGCTGCGTCTTCTCGGTTCGGTCGGTATCGCCTGGCTATTGCCCGAGCGCTCCTGGCCGGCGATTGCACGGAACACGTCATGGCTCGGCGGCGTGCTCGGCGGAAAGTCCATCGCGGCCGTCGCATCGCGCATCGCGCGCGCATCCGGCAACAACGATGCGGAGGAAGGCCTGCGGCTCGCCGCCGATCTGCGGGGCAGCCGTTATGAAGTCGCGTTTCAGGCGCTTCGCGGCTACCGGCCCGGCGGCTGGCATCCGAAGATCGAAGTGAGGGGCCGCGAACATCTCGACGCCGTGCTCGCGCGCGGAAAAGGCGCCGTGCTCTGGGTCGCCCATTTCGTCTTTGCGCCCAATGTCGCCAAGATCGGGCTCTCCGATCTCGGCTATCGCGTCAGCCATCTGAGCCGGCCCGATCACGGTTTTTCGTCAACCCGCTTCGGATTGCGATTCCTGAATCCGGTGCGCAGCAAATTCGAGGACGGCTATCTGGCCGAACGCATCGTGTTCGACCGGGCCCATCCGGCGGCCGCGCTTTTGCGCGCGCGCAAGATTGCGGCCAAGAACGGCATCGTGTCGTTCACCGCCGGCGCCTGGGAAGGAAGCTCGGTGGTCGAAGCGGAATTCCTGAAGAGCCGCATCACGCTCGCCATGGGACCGGTGTGGCTGGCGCGTGCGAGCGGAGCCGCACTTCTCCCCGTCTTCGCGGTGCGCACGCATGCGCCGGATGAATTTCTGGTCGAAATCGGGGCGCCGATCGCGATTCCCGCCGGCGCTCCGGAAGATGCCTGCTTCACGGCCGCCACGGCGGAATATCTGGAGCGCCTTCGTCCGCGCGTGCTGGAATATCCCGGCCAGTGGCGCGGCTGGTCATCGCTGAAGGATGTGGCGCGTTGACCGGGCGGTCCCCCGCACCTATGTTCCGCCCGCCTCTGGCGAGCCCGTAGCTCAGGGGTAGAGCATCTGACTTTTAATCAGAGGGTCGATGGTTCGATCCCATCCGGGCTCACCAATCCTGCCGGTAATCCTGTTCAGTGGCCCAGGGCGGCCGGGCGCGGTGCCGCCGGCCGGGGCCTCAGAACGGCGAGCGCCGGGGCGGGCTCGGCTTCCACGGCGGCCACGGGACGGCTGTGCTGGACCTCCGGCTCAGCGGGCAGCGGGGCGGCATAGCCTTCGACCAGCCTCTCCAGCAGCATCAATACGCCCGCCTCGTCGCGCATATGGCAGGCCGTGATCAGGCGCACGATCAGCGCCGAGAGCTCCTCCGCCCCGATGAAGCGTTCCCGCGCGCGGAAGATGCGCGGATGCGGGGTGGGCCGCGCGTCGCTGCCGATGAGAAGTTCTTCGTAGAGCTTCTCGCCGGGGCGAAGGCCCACGATGCGGATGGCGATGTCGCCTTCGCCGCCGTCGACGCGCTCGCGCAGGCCATGCAGGCGCAAGAGCCGCCGCGCCAGATCGAGGATGCGCACGGGCTCGCCCATGTCGAGATGGAAGACGTCGCCATGTTCGCCGAGCGCGCCGGCCTGGATCACGAGCTGGGCCGCTTCGGGAATGGTCATGAAATAGCGCGTGACGTCGCAATGCGTGACGGTGATCGGCCCGCCGGTCGCGATCTGCTCGCGAAACAGCGGCAGCACCGAGCCCGACGATCCCAGCACATTGCCGAAGCGCACGATCGACATCTTGCAGCGGTCGCTCGCGGCGGCCGTCGCCTGCACCAGAAGCTCGGCCACCCGCTTGGACGCGCCCATCACGGAGGTCGGCCTGACCGCCTTGTCGGTGGAGATCATCACGAAAGCGCAAACGCTGCTTCCGGGAATGGCGTCGAGCAGCATCTTGGTGCCCACGACATTGTTGCGCACGCCTTCGACGACGTTCATCTCGACGAGCGGGACATGCTTGTAGGCGGCCGCATGGAACACGGTTTGGACGCCGTAATCGGCGAACACGCGCCGCGCCAGCGTCGTGCTTTCCACCGAACCCATGACGGCGTGAAGCGCGATATCGGCGCCCATCTTCTCCAGCGCGGCGCGCAATTCGTTCTCGATGCAGAAGAGCGCGTGTTCGGACATGTCCAGAAGCACGAGCGCGCGCGGCGAGAGCGTCACGATCGAGCGGCAGAGCTCGGAGCCGATCGAGCCGCCCGCACCCGTCACCAGCACGACCTTGCCCTCGATATCGCGCTTAAGCAGGACCGGATCGGGCGCCACGGGCTCGCGGCCCAGCACGTCTTCGATCATCACCGGGCGCAATTCATCCAGCCGCGCCTTGCCGCTGAGGAGCTCGGCGAGGCCGGGAATCGTCTGCACCTTGACGAGATGCTCGGACAATTCGAGCAGGATCTCACGCCGCCGGTTCGTGCCGGCGCTGGGCAGCGCCAGAAAGACTTCCTTCACGCCATGGGCCGCGATCAGGCGCGGCAATTGATCGGGACTGAAGACCTTCAACCCGCTCACCCAGAGCGCATGCAGCGACGCGTCGTCGTCGATAAAGGCGATGGCGCGGTAACGGATTTCGAGCTTGATCGAGGCGGCGAGCTGGCGGCCGCTGGCGCCTGCGCCATAGATCACGACGGGAATGCGGTCCTCGCTGCCGCCGTCGAGCCGGCGGTTTGCGAGCGCAAGAACGAAGCGGCTTCCGAACACCAGAAGAAACGTGGAGCCCCAGTAGAGGATGCCGGCGGGCGACATCACGCGGCTTGCCTGGCGCATCAACAGAAGCCAGACGAACGAAGCCGCGAGCAGCGCGACCGCGAATCCGAACGTATTCTTGCCGCCCATGAAGCGCACGACGGCGGTATATCCGCCCAGGAGCGCGATGCAGACGGTGCCGGTGGCGGCTGCCGCCAGGCTCGCGGCGAAAATGTGAAAATTGCTCGCGCCTTGCACGCCGCAAAGGACGTAGACGCAGATCCCGACGGCAAAACAGACCGTCAGATCGTAAGCCAGGGCGATCAGGATCTTGACCGGACGGGGCAGGCTACGCAACGCATCGAGCAGCCGCACCGCGCCGCCGGACCTATTCGGACTCTGCATTCCCCCTCCACGCACAGTTGAAGCGCGCTTGCGCCCGGTCACCGCTACGGCCCCATCCTCACGGCACTATCGGCCGCCTGTCCGCGAATCACCGACAGGATAACAAAGCGTGGTTAAAAGACAATGAATTTTGCCTTTGCGGAAATGAAGATACACGCGCCGGAACGACAACATTCATTTGGCAGAATGATCGCATAAACAAAAAGACAATTTGCAGTTGTCGCCGTCAACGCGCGATCCGCGAAATCTACGCTCGTTCTGTGGCGTCACGATTCATTCCGCGATGAACAAAGGAACCGGTTGTCGCCGTCGCGGAACTCTTGCAGCGCAATTCCATCGCCCGTCCGGCAATCCTGCGACGGATTTGCGACATCGCGGGCGATCGCGAGATGACGCGCTCAAGCCGGCGCGGGCTTCAGGATGTGCAGGTGCACCGGGATGATCAGGAGATATGCCGCAAGCCGCGTCAGCGAAAGCACGAGAACGAGGGTGACCAGATCGCTCCCGGCGAATCGCGCGAAGGCAAGAACGCCGAGATTTGCGGCCAGATAAAGGAAATCCCAGGCGAGCTGCCAGCGCTGCCGCCGCACGATCCCGTAACAGATGAACGGTATGACGGTGAGCTGGCCGACATAGGCCGGAATCAGCGCGCGGACGAGATCGCTGGCGCCCGCCCATCTTGCGGGCAGCGCCACATGCATCAGCCAGGGAATGGCGAAGAATGCGAGCGCGCCGCCCGCCAGCGAAACGGCAAAGGCGCCGGCCACCGTGCGGACATAGAGCCCGCGCAGCCGGCCCGGATCGCTGCGTCCGATCTCGCTTGCGGTCTGATAGAAGATGCGCGCCGCCGAGGTGGAGATGACCGAAGTCGGCGCATCGAGAACGGCGAAGGCCGCCCACAAAAGACCCAGCGCCGCAGGCGAGAACATCGCGCCCAGCGCCACCAGCGTGATGCGCGACGATGCCTGGCTGAGCAGGCCCGCCGTTCCGCTGTAGAGCGGAAAATCGCGCCACGAACGGGCCAGCACATAAAGCCGCACCAATCTCTGCGGCGCGAGCCGGCGCAGATCGCCCACGCGCAGAAGCGAGCCGAGCCCCAGGCACATGCCCACGACATGGCCGATGGCGAGCCCCCACAGGCCGAACCCCGCAAGGCCCAGTCCGAGCTGGGCGCCGAGCTCCCCCACAACCTTGAGGACCTGCGTGCGCGCGATCGCGGAAAACGCGCCGAAGCGCACCGCCCAATAGGTGAGCGCACCGTAGCTTGCTGCGCCGAACATCGAAAAGGCGGCGAGCCACGCGACCGGCACGAGCCCCGTCAATCCCGTCCAGCCGATGAGCGTGCGCGGAAATATTCCGAACGCGAGCAGCATAATTGCTGCCAGCACGCCCGCCGCCAGTACCGCGAGCGTCAGAATTCCTGCGGCGTGTCTGGGCGAGCGCGCCACTGGAATCGCCCATTCGTAGCGCATGGTGGCGATGGACGTGGCCACCGTGACGATCATGGTGTAGCCAGCATAAAGGCCGAACTGGGCGGGCGTGTAGATGAAGAGAAGGATGGGATAGGCGGCGACCTGCAGCACGCGCGCACCGCCGCCCGAGCTGACGAGCATCAGGAAATTTTTCGCGTCCGCATTCCGAAGCAACCGCAAGGCCGCGGATGTCGCAAAGCGCATATCAGGTGCTCACGGGT
>DATIZS010000047.1:0-3645 GCA_035516955.1 Rhizomicrobium sp. | reverse complement strand
CACACCCATGCCTCGCTCGCGGCACTTATTCTCCGGCTGATGCGGCTTCAACGCGCGATCGAAAAGGATCCGGCGGCGAAGAATTACACCGATGTCGCGCTCACGCCGGTCACGGACGACGAGGATGAATCGCTCGACCTGCTGACAAAAACGACGGGCGCGCGCGAAGCCGTCGCCCATCTGCGCAAGGTCGCGGGATTGACAGCGCGCACGGCGTAGAACTCAAGCGCTTGTTTTTGCACATTCTGATTTTGCATGGCGCGGTCATGAAAATCGCGCGTGCGGTTCGGTGTCGCATTGTTTACTGACATGAGTGTCAGTCAGATTCCAGGCATGGGAGGACGTGGGGTTTAACGGCGCCGGTTCGTTGTCGAGACAAAAATATTCGCTCGATAGCAAAAAACATTTTCGATGAATCGGCAATCCGGAAGAACCGTTCCGCGAAAACCAATGGGAATTGCAGACAGGATCGAAGCCGCTGAGGAAACGGCGGAGCGCATGCCGCTCAGGCGCCGCGCGCATTTTCCGCTGGCGCTGGAAACGATCGTGCTCAGCCCCACCTCTTCGGTTCCGCTCTACGAGCAGATCTGCCGCGGCGTGCGCGCGGCGGTGACGGCGGGCGATCTTCTGCCCGGCGCCGCCATGCCGACCATCGTGGAGCTCGCGCGCGCGCTCGGCGTCGCGCGCAACACGGTGGGCGAAGCCTATATGCGCCTTTCGGCCGAAGGCTATCTCGTATCCTACAAGCGCCGCGGCACACGCGTCGCCGCGCAATTGCCGCGCATGGCCGAGGATGCGCCGCGCGTTTCGCCGAAGCCCGTCCGCGCCGCCATCGAGATCGGCTATTTCGCGAAGAAGGTTCTCGATACGCCGGTCGCGCGCGCGGGCACGGGAAAATTCTTCGCGCTGCATTCGCCGGACCCCGCGCTTTTCCCGCGCCTGCATCTGTCGCGTCTGGTGACGGAGGAATTCCGCCGCCCGCCGACCGAAACGCAGCTCGATGCGGGCGGCGTATGCGGGCGTTTCCAGTCGGCGATTGCCGGCTATCTGCGCCTGACCGCGGGCGTTCATTGCGAACCCGAACAGGTGATCGCGGTTTCGACGCCCGAAGCCGCCCTCAATCTCACCGCGCGCGTGCTGCTCGATCCGGGTCATACGGTGCTCGTCGAGGATCCGGGCATGGACAATGTGCGCGCGATCTTCGCCGCAGCCGGCGCGCGCATCGAACCGCTTCCCGTCGATTCCAGGGGTGCCGATCCGCGCAACATCTCCGGTCCGCCGCCGCGGCTGATCTGGGTGAGCCCCGCGCTCAGTTTTCCGCTCGGCATCCAGATGACGGAAGCCCGCAGGCTCGCGCTTCTCGATGCCGCGCGCGCGGCGGGCGCGGCGATCTTCGAATCGGCTTCCTATTCGGAGCTGCTCTATACGGGCGATCGTCTGCGTGCGCTGCAGGGTCACGATTCCGACGGCCGCGTGATCTATTACGGCGGCTTTCATTGCACGCTGGGGCCCGCGATCCGCGCCGGCTATCTCGTCGTGCCGCCGGGCCTCGTGGAAGCCTTCACCGAAATGCGCCGGCGCCTCGCCTTCGCGCCCGACATCTATGTGCAGTCGGCGCTCGCCACTTTCGTCAAGGAAAACCGCTACGCGCTGCATCTGAAGAAGATCCGCGCCGTCTATGCCGCGCGCCTGCGCCAGACGATCGCGGCCTTGCGCCTGCATATTCCCGATGCCGCGCTCGCCGAGCCCGCGGGCGGCTTCCATCTGACGCTGCATGTCGAGGCCGATGCGCAGCGCGTCTGCCAGATCGCGGCGAGGGAGGGGCTGCATGTCCAGCCGCTCTCCCGCTTCTATCAGGAGCCGCATCACGGTTCGGGACTGGTCATCGGCTTCGGCGCAATGCCCGACGCGATGATCGAGCCGTCCGTCGCGCGGCTCGCCGCGATCCTGCGCGAGCAGGGCCGCATCAAGGTGCCGGCCTGAGATTGACCGCGCGGCCGCGCGCGAGGCACAACGCTTGCCGTGAACTACCGCCACGCCTTCCACGCCGGAAACTTCGCCGATGTCGTCAAGCATCTGGCGCTGTGCGATGTGCTGTTGCATCTGAGGAAGAAGGAGACGCCGTTCTTCGTGCTCGACACGCATGCCGGCGCCGGGCTCTACGATCTCCAGGCCGAGGAATCCGCGCGCACCGGCGAAGCCGCGCGCGGCATCGAGCGGCTACGGCCCCTGTTCGAACGCACCGGTCTGCCCGAAACGATGAAGACCTATTTCGACTGCGTGCAGGCGGCGGCAGACGCGCATTATCCCGGCTCGCCCATGATCGCGGCGCGATTGCTGCGCGCGGGCGACCGGCTCGTCGCCATCGAAAAACAGGAGATGGAATTCGCAAATCTGAAGCGCATCCTTGCGCCCTATAAGAACGCGAAAGCCATCGAGGCCGACGGTTACGGACGCATGGCCGCGCTTCTGCCGCCGCCCGAACGGCGCGGGCTCGTGCTGATCGATCCGCCCTATGAAGCGCCGGACGAATTCGAGCGCGTGGCCGAAGCCTTCGCGGCCGGCCACCGGCGCTTCGCCACGGGCATCTACATGCTGTGGTTTCCGGTGAAATCGCCCGCGGCGGCGGATGCCTTTTGCGGCGAGGTTCTCGCGAGCGGCGCAAAGAAGGTCCTCAGGATCGATGTCTCCATTCCGCCCGAGCCCGGTGACAAGGAGCGGCTCTCGGCAGCCGGGCTCCTCGTCGTCAATCCGCCGTTCGAGATGGACGCGCGCCTCAGCGCCTGCGGCGGGATCGCCATGCCGCCGATGGGTGCCGCGCTCGCGACGGCCTGGCTCGCGGGTCCCTGAAACTTGCCGGGTATGCGCGGCGCCTATATGGTCCGGCCCCTCGCGGACAGGTGGCTGAGCGGTTGAAAGCACCGCACTCGAAATGCGGCATACGGGCAACCGTATCGAGGGTTCGAATCCCTCCCTGTCCGCCACCTCCCACACATGATGCCGAGCGGCCGCGCCCTCCCTCCCGCGAGAGGAGGGAACTTTGATATGTGTATGTTTGTCACGATCCGTTCAGCCGCTGTTTTACATGCAGTCATGCGATTATTCGCATTGGCGCAAAGACGATTGCTGATTTACTATTCGCGATCTTCCAAAAAGTGGGGGGCGTTGTTCCATGCCGAAATCGACCGCGTTGAGGCTTCGGGCTTTCGCGTCATGTGCGACTACGCTCGTCGCGTTGGGATGTGCCGGGCTCGCTTTTCCCACAGCGGCGCAGGCAGGCGGCGTTGTCGTGCATACCGGCGGGGCTGGTCCGAACGCGCTGGTGGATATTCCATGCGGCCAATTATCGGTCGGTACGAACATCACATGGCAGGGCGCGGCCCCGGGCGACTGGTTCACGGCCAGCAATTGGGATGTCGGCGTTCCGGATGGCAGCACGGATCTGGTCATCATTCCGAGCGGCACCGCGCAGATAGATGCGGCGGCCGATGGTGGCACCAATGTCGACATCTGCGGCGGAACTTTGGAGATGCAGGCCGGCGGCACGCTGGCCGCGACCGGCGCGATGGCGGTGGGTAACGGCGGCACGCTGCTTCTGAACGGATCGACCACGGTCCCGGGCATCATCGCAATCGACGGCGGCAA
>DATIZS010000046.1:0-10074 GCA_035516955.1 Rhizomicrobium sp. | reverse complement strand
CGCTCGATCGTAACTCTTGATCGCAAGCACCCTCGTTCCATGTCTGGAAACAAGGCCAGGCCGGTCACGCGCTCCGATATGCGCGGATCAAGTTTAGAGTGTCGTATTGCGCGTGCCCGGCAGAAGCCGGAAATCAGAAGTCAGAAATCAGAAGGAACGCCGCGCGCGAATGCGCGCGACCGAACTTCTGACTTCCGGTTTCCGAATTCCGATTTCTGACGGCTGCGAAGCAGACGTCCTTCGTCGACCTGGTGGTCCTAGCGGAGGAATTCCACCCGATCCCATTCCGAACTCGGCCGTTAAAGCCTCCAGCGCCCATGGTACTGCGGCTCAAGCCGCGGGAGAGTCGGTCGCTGCCAGTCCTGCCAAGGATGCTTCGTTTGTCCCGCCTCGCTCAGCATGCAGCGAAGGCGGATCGGGTTCGCGCTTTGCGCAAATCTGCCAACTACAAGCCCCGCCATCACAAATCAGCAAAAGCGCCCGGATTACGCGATCCGGGCGCTTTTTCTTTGCCTTCCATCCCTGGCCGCTCTCGTCTAGCCTTCGCCTTGCAGTTGCACGCCAGAGGAAGCCGCATGAAACCCGCACTTGTGATCGGCGCAGCGACGTTCGCCGCCGCCTTTTCCGCCGCCGCCGCCGGTCTCACGCAACCGCCGCCGCTTCCCGCAAAGCCCGTGACCGAAACCTATTTCGGCCAGAAGGTCACCGACGATTACCGCTTCATGGAAAATCTCGGGCCCGAGACGACGGATTGGATGAAGGCGCAGGGCGCCTACACCCACGGGCTGCTCGACTCCATTCCCGGCCGGGCCGCGCTCGGCAAGCGCGTCGGCGATTTCACCGGCAGCTTCGATGCCATCGAAGGTTACGCCACCTATGGCGGACGCGATTTCTACGAAGAACGCCAGCCCGGCGCCGACAATTTCGACGTCATGGTCCGCGACGCGAAAGGCACGCGCAAGATCGTCGATATCGAAGCGGTGATGAAAGCCCATGGCGGCAAGCCCTATGCCGTGAATTATTTCCTGCCTTCGCCGGACGGTTCCGAAGTGGCGGTCGGCATGTCGGAAGGCGGCTCCGAAAATGCCGATCTCTATGTCTATGACGCGAGCAGCGGCAAAGAGATTGCGGGACCCATCCCGCGCGTGCAATTCGGCGCGACCGGCTGGAGCGACGATTCGAAGATTCTGTTCTTCAACCAGTTGAAGAAACTCGGCCCCAAGGATCCCGCCACCGACAAATACCGCTACACGAAAGCCTATGCCTGGAATCTGAAAACCGCGCCCGTCGCGGTGGCCGGTCCGGAAATTTCCAAAAATGCGAGCTTCACGCCCGATGAGGTTCCCGTCGTCGCCAAGCTGCCGGGAACGCCCGAAGCCGTGCTGCTCTCGATCAATGGCGTGCAGCCGGAATGGAAGGGATGGACGGCGCCCGCGGCCGACGCCACCGATCCGGCCGCGCCGTGGAAACTCGCTTTCGACCGCGGCGACGACGTCACAAATATGGATGGGCGCGGCTCCGACATTTTCCTGCTCAGCCACAAGGATGCGCCGACCTATAAGGTGCTCGAACTCGCTGCCGGCGATCCCATTTCGAAAGCGCATGTGATCGTGCCCGCCGAACCCGATCGCGTGATCGAAGGCGTCCACGCCGCAAAAGACGGGCTCTATGTTCTGGCCCTCAGAGGCGCCTATTCCGAACTTTTGCGCGTGCCAAGCGGCAGCACGAAGATCGAGACGATCAAACTGCCGACCAAGGGCCACATCGCCGAAGCCTTCAGCGATCCGCGCACCGATGGCATCGAAATCTATTTGTCGAGCTGGGTGCTGGCGCCCACGGAATATGCTTACGATCCCTCAACCGGCAAATTCACCGATCTGAAGCTCGGCAAACACGGCAATATCGATCCGGCCGATTACACCGTCAGCGATCTTCAGGCCAAATCCTATGACGGCGCGATGGTGCCGCTGTCGCTGATCCAGCCGAAGAACTCGCCCACGCCGCAAGTCACGGTGATCGAGGCTTACGGTTCCTACGGCATCACCAATCTCGCGGACTTCTCCCCGCGCCGCGCCGCGATGATGAAGGAAGGCATCAATTACGCGATCTGCCATGTGCGCGGCAGTGCGATGAAGGGCCATTCCTGGTATCTCGCCGGAAAGGACGCGAACAAGCACAACACCTGGCTCGATCTTGTGGCCTGCAGCAAAGACCTGATCGCCCGCCATGTCGCCACCGCCAAGACGCTCTTCATTCTCGGCGGCTCGGCCGGCGGCATCACCATGGGCCGCGCGATGGAAACCGCGCCCGATCTTTATGCCGGCGTGATCGATATCGTGCCCGCGGCCAACACGTTGCGCTCGGAATTCTCGCCCAACGGTCCGGACAACATTCCCGAATTCGGCACGGTGAAAACCGAGCAGGGCTTCAAGAATCTCTATGACATGGATTCCATCGTCCATCTGAAGAGGGGCGCCGATTATCCCGCGATCCTGATTTCCACGGGGCTCAACGATCCGCGCGTGTCGCCCTGGGAGCCCGCCAAATTCGCAAACGCCATGATGGCGCTTCACGGCCCCAATCCGGTGCTGTTGCGCGTCGATTCGCAGGCCGGTCATGGTATCGGTTCCACGCGCAGTCAGACCGATGCGCTCACCTCCGACTGGATCGCCTTTGTCAAATGGCGCGCAGGCGTGAGCGGATGGAAGCCCGAAGATAAGGCGCACTGAACGGAGATGCACAAGGGTTCCTGTCTCTGCGGCGCGGTGAAGTTCGAAGTGTCGGGCGAATTGAAAGCGCCCGATGCTTGCCATTGCACGCAATGCCGCAAGCAATCCGGCCATTACTGGGCCTCGACCAATGTGCAGCGCGGCGACCTCAAACTCGAAGGCGCGGACAACATCACGTGGTTCCGATCGTCCGAGAAAGTGCGCCGCGGCTTCTGTTCGGTGTGCGGCTCGGTGCTGTTCTGGGACCCGATCCATCATCCCGTCATCGGCGTCGCCATGGGCGCCTTCGAAAAGCCCACCGGCACGCATCTCGAGATTCATATCTTCGTCGCCGAAAAGGGCGATTACTACGAGATCGCCGACGGCTTGCCGCAAAATCAGCACTGAGCCGTTCACGCCTCGACAATGAATTGCGAGCGCAGAACGTCGAGGCGCCTCTTGCTGCTTGCGGCGAATTCGTCCACCGCGCGCTTGACCGGCTGGGCGCCCGTCTCGTCGGGCCAGATATAATCGTCGCCGGCGATGAAGCCGCCTTTTTTCATCTTCGGCGCCCAGGCTTCGAGATCTGCGCGCACGGCCTCATAGGAATGATCGCCGTCGATATAGACCCAGTCGAATGTGCCATCGGCGAATGTGGCCGCCGCGTCGAGCGATGTCATGCGCTGGATCCTGACGGCGGGCGCAGCGGCGAAGCGCCTGGCGACGCCCGAATGGATCGCATCCATGTCGGCCTGGCTCTTGGCCTTGAGCCCGCCATACCAGCGCGTCGGCATTTCCGCCACGAACGCCCAGGGATCGACGAGATGCAATTCGCGCGGGTGCGTTTCCTTCAGGATGCGCGCCGAAAAATCGCCGCGCCACACGCCGATTTCGGCAGCGACGGCGTTTTTCGGCATGCGGGCGAGAAGCGAGCGCCGGTCGTCCGCGGATCGCAGGAATCGGAAAATGTGCATCGCGAACCGGCGCGGGAATCGGCTGCGCTGTGTATCACGCGCCGGCGCCGGCGCACAAGATCGGCGGCCCTATTGCTCGTATTTGAACGACAGCGCCACGCGCGCGCGATAGGTCGCGATCTTGCCGTCTTCGATCGTCATGTCGAGTTTTTCGATCTCGGCGATGCGCAGATCGCGCAATGTCTTCGCCGCGGTTTCGACCGCGCGCCTGGCCGCGTCTTCCCACGATGTCTTGCTCGTTCCGATGATTTCCGTCACGCGATAGACGCCGCCACTCGAAGCTTTCTTGGCCATGTCCTGTCCTCCTGCTGGCGCGGCGTATGCCGGCCGCGCGCGCCATCTTACGCGCCTATGGCGCCTAATGCACCCGTGCCTCGCGCGCAATATGGCCCTTGGCCCAGCGCGACAGCGGAACGAGCAGAAGCGCCAGCAGGAACAGCGCCCCCATCGCTATCCAGGCATCGTCGAAGGCCTCGTTGAGCGCCGCGCGCTGGATGAGCGGCTCCACGAAGGCGCGCATGTCCGCGGTGCCGGGCCCCATGTTCTGTCCGTGAAAATATTGCGTGGGCAGGCCCACGATGCGCGCGGCATCGGCGCTGCCCGCTTCCAGCGCCTTGCCGAGCGCGCGCGCATGCTGGGGTGTGCGGCTTTCGACGATGGTATCGATGAGCGCGATGCCGATGGCGCCGCCCAGATTGCGCGTCAGGTTGAAAAGGCCGCTGACATCGGTGGTGTCGTCCTCGTTCCAGCCGTCGAGCGCAAGCTTCATCATCGGAATGATGCAGAGCATCACGCTCGCGCCGCGCAACACTTGCGGCCAGAACAGCCCGTCGAAATCGGTATTCACGCTGGCTCCGCTATTGATCAGCAATCCCGCCGCGAAGAGACAGAAGCCCACGCCCATCACGAGCCGCCCGTCGATGCGCGTTTCGGCGAAGGCCGCAATCGGCGCCGCGATCAGTTGGGCGACGCCCGAAACGATCAGCACCTTGCCGATCTCGAACGGCGTATGCCCGCGCACCACGCCGAGAAAGATGGAAAGCAGATAGCCCGAGCCGTAAAGGCCCGCGCCCAGAATGAAGCTCAGGATGCAGGCAAGCGTGAAGGAGCGTTCCCGGAAGAGCCGCAAATTCACGAACGAATTCGCATGCCGCAGGCTCTGAAAGATCGCGATCGCTCCGCTTGCGGTGCAGCCCGCCGTCAATCCGTAAACGAGCGCGCCCTGCCAATGATGCTCGGGGCCTTCCTTGAGCAGCGTCTCGAGCGTGCCGAGGAAGATCACGCTGAGCGCGATGGTGTCGTAATCGATGGCGCGCAGGAGCCGGAACTCGGCGTGGCCGCGATCGAGATAGATCGCCGTCATCGTGCACACCACGATCCCCGGAATCACGTTGATGAGGAAAATCCAGTGCCAGGAATAGGTCTGCGTCAGCCAGCCGCCCACCGTGGGCCCGATGGTCGGCGCCACCATGGCGACCGCGCCCGCAATCGCGGTGGCGGCGGTGCGATATTTCTCCGGCAGGATCGAGAACACGCTCGTGAACACGGCCGGTATCAGCATGCCGCCGCAAAATCCCTGGATCACGCGGAAGGCGATGAGCGGGCCGCCGCTTGCGCAAAGCGCGCAGGCGAGGCTTGCCAGCGTGAAGCCGGCGGTTGCGCCCACGAACATGCGCCGGAGCGAAACCGCGCGCGTCAGCCAGCCGGTCAACGGAATGGCGATCACTTCGGCGGTGAGATAGGCGGTCTGGATCCAGCTCAGCTGATCGAGCGGAATGTGAAGCGCGCTCTCCATGGCGGTGAGCGAGGAGCCGACGACCGAAATGTCGAGCACCGCCATGAACATGCCGATGCACATGAAGACGAAGCCGGTCCATGTGCGCCCCGTCTCTGACATGCGAGGAGCGTCACGCCTTCCTGCGCGTGAGATCGACGAAGCCGGCCAGAAGTGCGAGCGCGCAATAGGCCGCGAGCGCGGTGATCGCCATGGCCTTGTCGCTCGCGGGCGGCGGCGCGTAGATGTTGTAGAATTCGGCGCCCGCCAGCGCGATCACGAAAATCCACAGCCAGATATCGCCGCCCTTCTTCGCCGGGACGTAATTTGCGTAGAACCACGCGCCGATGACGAGCACCGTGATTTCCAGCGGCACGCTGATCCATTTCCAGCGCCACAGCCCGAAACCGACCTTCATCGAATTGTCCCAGAGCGGCATGTCGGGCATGTGCACGACGAGATCGAGGATCCAATGCGAGAACACCGCCGCCGCCACGATGAGGAATACCGCGCGCCGGTTGGCGCGATAGAAAAGCGCCACGATGGCGCCCAGCAGCGCGGAAAGGACCAGCGATCCGATCAGCCCGTGCGTATAGGGCATGTAATAGAGATCGAGCGGGCTTGCCTCGGTGAAGCCGGGCACGATCTTCACCTTCTCCACGCCCGTCAGCACGAAGATCGACCACCACACATCCATCCACTGCACGGCGATGAAGAACACCCAGAGCGGAACGGTCCTGAGCGCCGCCTTGGCGCCGAAGGCCGGTCCGTAATGGCCGATGAACATGGGTTTCCCCCTCTGGCCGTCCGTTCCTCTGGGCTTGGATGATAGGGGGGCCGCGCCCTGTGCGCGAGGGGCCGAAGCCCTCAAAAACCCCGATTTTCCGGGGGTGGACAGGGCGGGAGCGATGTCCTACATACGCCCTCCCCATGACGCGGGGTGGCTCGTCCGCCGAAGCCCGAAGGGCGAAGGCGGAAGCAGTCCGGTCAAGAATGAAAAGCGTGCAGATGACGCGGGGTGGAGCAGTCCGGTAGCTCGTCAGGCTCATAACCTGAAGGTCACAGGTTCAAATCCTGTCCCCGCAACCACCATGAGCACACGGCTTGGCAGCGCGAATGCGCAGCCAAGCCGTTTGTGCGAATGGTGTCCCCGCGAAGGCGCGTTCATCTCCGAGCCGAGGCACGATGTTTTCGCATGCGCAAACTGTTCGCCGATTCCGCAGCGCCCAACTTTTGCGTGTTCACGGCGCGCAATTGTCGCTGAAGCGCGTTCCGTGATAAAATCTTTCTGGGTGCATCGTCCGGATCAAGCGCGCCCGCCAAGAACAAAAACCATTTCGCGAGGAGAGACGCCATGACGAAGAAAACCGTGTCATCGCTCAGAAAGGCCTTCGCGTTTGTGGCTGCAGCGCTGGCCGCGCTCGCGGTATCGCTGGGCCTGCCGATGAAGAAGGCGCAAGCCGCGCCGATGCAGATGAGGATGAAGACGGGAACCGCGGTTGCGGAGCCCGTGGCCGATCTGATGAAGTTCGCGCCCAAATACGTGGCGCCTTCGGCCGAGAGACTGGTCTCGATCGCCGACAAGGCGCTCTCCGATGATCGTCTGGCGGAGCGGATCTTCGGCAATCCGGATGCGGTGGCTGCCGAATATCAGCTTTCGGACAATGAAGCGCGCGTGCTGCGCCAGATGACGCGCGAGCAGTTCGAAACCGCGCGACAGGATGCCAAGCAGGTGGTGTCGGACCGTCTCGCGAAAGCGGGAGCGATGCGCCTGCCGCCCGACGGCACCGACGTTCGTCTGATCACCGGGCGCATGGTCGTTGGCCGGGCCATTCTGGCCGCGGTAGGCCGGTCATATCTGCAGGCCGCGAATGCGCATGGATGCTGCCCGTGGGGACACGCCATCGAACTCGGGGTCAATTCCGATCCGGCCTATTACAACGCGGTGTTCAAAGAGCCGGCCGGCATGATGGCTCCGCATTCCGGCATGATGATGCAAACGCCCAATGCGGGGACACCTGCGGGACAGCAACCCGAGTAGTCCTAATGGCACAGCGTTCCGCGTACTGGCCGCCGGAAGAAGCGGCGGGCTCGCTCGCGCAACTTGCCTTCATCGAGCGCGCGCTCGCGCACATCCTCGCCGGATGGGCGGTCAAGATGCCGGACTTCGAGGCCAAGCTCGCCTTCGGCCTTTCGATGCATCGCGCCATGGAACGCGCAACCCAGTTGCGCAGCCGCGTCAACGGCCTTTGTCACGCCACCGCAAGCGATGCGACAGTGCCGGCGGGATTGCGCGCGGCGATGGTGCATCTCGATCGCGCGCGGACGCCGGAGCTTCTTGTTGCCGGGCTTTACCGGTGGCTCTATCCGCGTTTGATTGGATTGTACCAGACGCATGTGCGCCAGACCGATCCGGACGGCGACCGGGCGTCGATCGAATGGATCGGCTTCTTTTTCCCGGCCATCGAAGAGGAAAGGCGCAAGGGCCTTTCGCTGTCGCGCGGGCGCGGCCACAAGGCATGGCTCGCTGAAATCGAGGAATTGTCGCGCGCGACGGGCGAAACGCTCGCCTTTGCGGACGCAATGTGGAGCCCCGCCGATCGCGTTCCGTCAGCGGCTCGCCCGGAAGGATCGCGCTTCTGCGAATCCGGTTCGCTCGGCCTCGTGCCCGCCGATCCGCTGCATGACGCGCGCGATATCGGCATGTTCCTGCACAAGGAGCTCGACGAGGAATACACCACGCTCGAGCTCATCGCGCGCAATTCCTATGAGCATCCCGATATGGCCTGGTCGTTCCATCGCGATATGGCGCGGCAGGCTTCCGATGAAGCGCGCCACGCGATCATGATCGCGCGGCTGATGAAGGCGCGAGGCTTCCGCCACGGCGATTTTCCGCTCAGCGTGTCGTCCTATAACGGCCTCTACGAATTTGCGCCTTGCGCGCCCGGCAGCCGCCGCGAACTTCTCTGGCGCATGCTGATCCGCCAGACCTTCATGGAAGGGCTCGCGATCGACAATCTGGCCCATGAAATCGAGCGCCGCCGCGCGGCCGGCCAAGGCGATATCGCGCATGTGCAGGAATACATTCTGCGCGACGAAGTGTTTCACGCGCAATCGGGCCTGCGCTGGTCGCGCGAGCTTCTGGCGGGCGAGGGGCAAACCATGCTCGAAGCACGCAGCGACGCCATCGGTTATTTCGCCGGACGCGCCGAAGCCGCGCGCGAGCGCTTCGTCATCGGCAATCTCGATGAAGCCATGCGCGAATTGGAGGAAATCGAGGCCGCCAAAACGCGCAGGGGCGGAAAGCTTCCCGAACGCCCGCTCAACCGCACAGGACGCATGCAGGCCGGCTATACGAGCGAAGATATCCTTCAAATCGTGTCGTTGGGCTACGCCAGCGACGATTCCGGATTGGCCTAGGCGCACATTGCTGCAAAATCAATCCTCGAACGCGCCATTGACCATCGCGCGCATATCGCGGCGCACGGGATAGGTGGACGACGGAATGAATTGCGTCATGAAGATCGCGATGAGGTCTTCCACCGGATCGATCCAGAAGGCGGTGCTCGCAGCCCCGCCCCAGAAATATTCGCCCACGCTTCCTGCCGTCATCGTCGCCGCGCGATCGAGCACCACGGCGAAACCGAGCCCGAATCCCAATCCCTCATTGCCTGCTTCGCTGAAGAGCGAACGCGACATCTCCATGAGCTGTCGCCCGCCGGGCAGATGATTCATCCGCATCAGCTCGATGGTTTTGCGGCTGAGCAGACGATGGCCGTTCAGCGTGCCGCCGGCCGCGAGCATCCTGCAGAATTGCAGATAATCCTGCGCGGTGCCCACCAGCCCGCCGCCGCCGGAAACGAAGGCGGGCGGCTTCAGATAACCGCTCTTCGCCGGGTCGTCCTGCAACACCACATTGCGGCCCGTTTCGTCGAAGCTGTAACAGGCGGCGAAGCGTTCGGCCTTTGCCGCCGGAACATGGAAGTCCGTGTCGGCCATCTTCAACGGCTCGAAGATGCGCTTGCGCAGAAAATCCTCGAACGCCATGCCGGAGATCTTCCCCACCAGATAACCCAGCACATCGGTCGAGACCGAATAATTCCAGGCTTCGCCGGGCGAGAATTCGAGCGGCGTCTTCGCCAGCGCCGCGATCATGTCGTCCAGCGACATCGGGCTTTTCTCGATCGTGCCGATGCCCGATTTGCGATAGGCCGCATCCACATTGGTGCGCGTCTGGAAGCCGTAGGTGAGCCCCGATGTGTGGCGCAAAAGATCGACGATCATCATCGGCCGCGCCGGCCGCTTCGTCTGGAATGCGCCCGGCACGCCCGCGACGAACACGCCCAGATCGCGCCATTCGGGAATATATTTGTGCACGGGCTCGTCCAGCGCCACGCGGCCCTCTTCCACCAGCATCATGAAGGCAACCGAGGTGATCGGCTTCGTCATGGAATAGATGCGGAAGATGGTATCCTCGCGCATCGGTTTGTTGCGCTCGCGATCCATGAGCCCCGTGACGCCGGTGTGGACGACCTCGCCATGGCGCGCGACAAGCGTCAGCGTGCCGGCGAGCTTGCCGGTCTCCACATATTTGGCGGCGAATACGCGATCCATATGG
>DATIZS010000045.1:0-6358 GCA_035516955.1 Rhizomicrobium sp. | reverse complement strand
ATGCGCTCGCCGCGCCAGTCGGGGCGGAAGAGGCCGAGATCGACGCTGACGAGATCGGGCGGCAAGCCATAGACCGGCGTCTGGAAGGCGCCATGGCGCATGCGGCTGCCGCGCAATTCGGGCTCGTAATAGCCGGTGAAGAGACCTTCGCGCAGGCGCCCGGCGCCGACTTGCACCGGCTGGAAATCGCTTTCGAAAAATGCGCGTGCATCTTTCGCATTCGCTGCGGCCGCGCAGACGTCTCGCCAGTCGCCGGCCGTGCCCGCATAGCCCGCGCCGCTCATGGGCGTATCGGCCGGTTTGGATTTCAGTGCGGTGCAGGAACGGCGGAAGGCGGCAAGCGCCGCATCGAAATTCGCGCTCTTCCATCCGCGAAGATCGGAGAAGCCGACCGGCGTCAGCCGCAAAGGTCCCGGCGCTACGGGCGCGAACAGCCACCACGCCGCGATCACGGCCAGCACGAGAACGATCGGGATCAGATAGGATGGGCGCCGGAAAATCTGCGCCATTTAGGCGTGCGCTTCGCCGTGGGTTGCCACAACCGACCAGTTGGGATCGCTCGCGCGGGTGTCGCGCGCAAAGGTCCACACATCCGTCACGTTGCGCACGCTCTTGGGATCGCCTTCGATCAGCTTTCCTTCCGCATCGGTGGTGGCGGAAATGAATTGCGACTGGAACGAGACGGTGATCTCGGCATTGCGGCCCTTCATCTCGGCGGACGCGATGGAAAGCGCCTTGAAGCCCACGAAGGTGAAACTCACCTTCTCGTGGCGCTGCTCGCGATCCTTCATCACGCCGTCGAAGGCGGCGAAGACCTCGCCAGACAGGAGCGGCTTGAGCGTCGCGCGGTCGTTCGCGGCAAAGGCCGTGACGATCATTTCATAGGCCTGGCGGGCGCCCGCGACGAAATGATCGGAATCGAAATTGCGGTCGGCCTGTTTGATGGCCGCGAGCCCTTTGGCCACCGGATCGCCGGGCTGGGCTTCGATGGCGCGCTGCGGCGCGGGCAGCGGCACGACATTGTCGGCGGCCTGCTTTGGCGGCCCGCTGATGAAGGGGAATTGCCGCGGCGGCCGCTCATGGCCCGTGCGCCGGCCCAGCACGGAATAAAGCCGGAACAGGATCACGCCCGCCACCATGGCGATCACGACGAGAAAGAGAAGCTGCGAATTCATTTGTTTCAGCGGCCCTTCCGGGCCCCATTGGCGTCAGGCATTGTTACGAGCGATGGACCACCCTAGCCTCCGGCCGGTTGTGGGTCCAGTGCGCACCAGGGTTAACCCGCGAGTTGGGCGCTTCCGTGGCGCCTCGCGACGCCATCCGTGCTTGTCACGATCGGTTGATCCATGGTAGCGGCTTCGCACCTTTGAACAGGCGAAGAGCAATTATGAGCTACGAAAATCCCGGCGATTTGGACGGAAATAACGGCGGCGGCGCCAGCGGCAACGGCGCTGCAACTCCCCAGGCGGCGGGCCCGGAGACGCAAGGCGCGCGGCTTCAGGTGGTCGGGCAGTATGTGAAGGATCTTTCCTTCGAAAACCCGGGCGCCGGCATGAGCGACATCAAGTCGAGGCCGCAGATCGACCTCGGCGTCGATCTTCAGGCCGGACGCGTGGAAGGCGACCGGTTCGAGGTGGAACTCAAGCTGCGCGTGTCGGCCAAGGCCGACGAGCGGGCGATCTTTCTTCTGGAACTGATCTATTGCGGCGTGTTCATGGTCGAGAACGTGCCCGAAGAGGTTCTGCAGCAAGTTCTGCTGGTCGAGGGGCCGCATCTTCTCTTTCCGTTCGCGCGGCGCGTCGTGGCCGACGTGATCCGCGACGGCGGCATGCCGCCTTTGATGATCGAGCCCATCGATTTCAACGCGCTTTATCAGGCCAAGGCCGCCGAGGGCGCGGCCCAGCGCGCGGGCGCTCAGCGCTAACGCCGGTTCCAGAGCGGATCGCTTCCCAGCTCGTTCGCCACGAAGGCGGCATGAGCCTCGCGCTCGGCCTCGCTGAGCCGGGGCGCGAGCGGTGCGACACGCAGTCGCGAGGGACGCGTTTCCGCGAGCGCGGTCTCGGCTTCGCCGTCCAGCGGCGCGAGCTTGAGGCGCGTCTGGCGCCCGCCCACCAATTCGAGATAGACGCGCGCGGTGAGCTCCGCATCGAGCAATGCGCCATGCTTGGCGCGCGCCGACAGATCGATGTTGAAGCGCTTGCACAATTCGTCGAGCGAATAGCGCGCGCCGGGAATCTTCGCCTTGGCGATCTCGATCGTGTCGATGGCGCGTGCGTAGGGAATGGGTGCGCGCATGATGCGGGCAAATTCCGAATTGAGGAATTTGAGGTCGAAGCCGGCATTGTGGATGACGAGCGGCGCATCGCCCAAAAATTCCATGAGCTCGTCGGCGATCGCGGCGAAGAGCGGCTTGCCGGCCAGGAATTCATCGGTGATGCCGTGAACGCGCTGGGCTTCGACCGGAATGAGGCGTTCGGGATTGAGATAGGCCTGGAAGCTTTTTCCCGTCGGAAGATGATCCATCAGCTCGACGCAGCCGATCTCGATGATGCGGTGGCCGTCGGCGGGATCGAGGCCCGTGGTTTCGGTATCGAGAACGATTTCACGCATCGGATCTATGGCGCTCCTTCAACGCCGCCACCACAGTCTTCACCTGTTCGAAAGCGTGATCGAGGCCCTTATCCGTGGCAATGACGAAATGGGCTTTTGCACGCTTTTCGGCGTCGCTCATCTGGCGCTCCAGAATCGAATCCAGTTTTTCCGCCGTCATGCCCGGCCGCGCCAGCACGCGCGCCCGCTGGATATGGGAAGGCGCCGACACGACAACAACCGCATCCAGCCGCGCCTCGGCGCCGGTCTCATAAAGCAGCGGGATATCGAACACCACCATCTCCGCGCCCGCATTGTCTTGCAGGAACTGCCCCTGCCCCTGCGCGACGAGAGGATGGACGATCTTTTCGAGTTGCTTGAGCCTTGCCTTGTCGGCGGTGACGATGGCGCTCAGTTTCTCGCGGTCGACCGCGCCGCCGACGACCGTTCCCGGAAAGGCCTTCTCGATTTCGGCAACCGCCGCGCCGCCCTTCTCGTAAAGCCGGTGGACGGCGGCATCAGAATCATAGACGGGGACGCCGAGCTTGGCGAACATCTTCGCCGTCTCGGTCTTGCCCATGCCGATCGAGCCGGTGAGGCCGATGATGAGCGGCCGCTTCATGGAAGCGCCTTTTCGAGCTCGGCGCGGAGCGCTTGCGTCACCTCGGGCGTCACGCCATAGAAGGCGGCAAAGGCGGGAACCGCCTGATGCATGAGCATGCCGAGGCCGTCGATGGTCTTGTGGCCGCGCGCGCGCGCCTCTTTCAACAAGGGCGTTTCGAGCGGATTATAGACGATGTCGCAGACCGCGGCCGATTTCGCCAGCGCCGCGAGCGAAATGTCCAAAGCCGGTGCGCCGCTCATGCCCGCGGACGTCGCATTAATCGCGAGCGCCACATGAGGCGCGACTTTTCCCCAGTCGCTCAACATGGAAGGCAAAAGCTGTGCGGAAATCTTTCCTTCGAGCGAACGGGCAAGCGTTTCGGCGCGCGCGATATTGCGATTGAGGATGAAAATCTTTTTCGCACCGAGACCGGAAAGCGCGAGAACGCAAGCCCGCGCCGCGCCGCCCGCGCCGAGCAGAACCGCATCCTTGCCCTTGAACAAATCCTTCCCCAATTGCTCCACAAGGCTCGCGGCGAGCCCCAAAGCGTCGGTGTTGCGCCCCTCGATGCGCTCGCCCTTGAAGACGAGCAAATTCACGGCGCCCGCGATTTGCGCCGCTTCGTCGAGATCATGGGCAATTGCGAATGCCGATTCCTTGTGCGGCACGGTCACGCTCAAGCCCGCAAAGCCCAGCTTGCGGAGGCTGTTGACGATTTGTGCGAAATCCTCGCGCTTCGCCGGCAGCGCGACGAATGCGCCGTCGATCTTGTGTTCCTTCAGCCAGAATCCGTGCAGACGCGGCGACAGCGAATGCGCCACGGGATAGCCGATCACGCCTGCGAGCTTCGTGCTCATGCCGGGAGAATACAATGTTCGCGCAACGCCGCCAGAAGCGGCAGGAGCGGCAGACCGAGGATCCCGAAATGATCCCCTTCGATCCGCTCGAAAAGCTGGCTCCCGCGGCCCTCCAGGCGGTAGCAGCCGACGCCGGCAAGAAGGCTTTCGCCTTCCGCCGCCAGATAGGATTTCAGGAATTGATCGCCGAAAGCGCGCATCAGAAGGCTCGCCTTGCCAACATGGCGCCAGAGGACCACGCCGTTCTTCGCCACGACCGCGGCGGTGACGAGTTCATGGGCGCGCCCGCGCAGCCGGCGTAACAGCGCTCCGGCCTCAGCGAGATTTTTGCTTTTGCTGACGATCTCGCCTTCGAAATCGAGGATCTGGTCGGCACCGATGACGAAAGCATCTGGATATTTTGTGGATACGCGCAGCGCCTTCAATTCGGCGAGCGCTTCGGCGATGACGGATGATGGCGACGATGCAAGCGAACGCTTGAGCGCCTCTTCGTCTACATCGGCGGGCATGATGTCGAATTCCACGCCCGCGTGGCGCAACATCTCCGCGCGGACGGGGCTCGCCGATGCGAGGATCAGTCTCATGCCGGCATCTTGCCGCGCTCGGCGAGAAGATTGAGCACAGAGGCGGCGGTTTCTTCCACCGAGCGGCGCGAGACATCGATGGCCGGCCAGCCCTGCGTCTCGAACAATTGGCGCGTGGCGGTGATCTCGGCGCGCACGCTTTCGACATCGACATAGGATGTGTCGCGCACCTCGCCCAGCGTGTTCAACCGGTTGCGGCGCACCTGCACGAGCCGGTCGGGCGCCGCCCACAATCCGACCACAAGCGGTTTCTTCGCCGCCATCAATTCCGGCGGCAGCGCGAGCGAGGGCACGATCGGCACATTGGCCGCGCGCACGCCGCGGATCGCAAGATAGACACAGGTCGGCGTTTTCGAGGTGCGGCTCGCGCCGACCAGAACCACATCGGCTTCGTCCAGCGTCTCGCGCGCCTGGCCATCGTCATGGGCAATCGTATAGTTCAGCGCTTCGATGCGCTGGAGATAACGCTGATCGACTTCATGCTGCCCGCCGGGGCGATGGCTTTCGGCCGCGCCGAGAAACTGGCGCATCATGGCGATGGGCCTATCGAGCACGGCCTGACAGGCCACACCCAGCTTGGCGCATTGCGCTTCGAGCTCGCGGCGCAGCTCCGGGTTCACCAGCGTGAAAAAAACAAGCCCCGGCCGGTCGCGGATATGTTCAACGACACGCTCCAATTGCCGCTTGCTGCGCACCAGCGCATAGAAATGCTGCTGCACCTCCACGCCCTCGAATTGCGCGCATACGGCCTTGGCGATCGTGTTCAACGTTTCGCCGGTCGCATCGGACACGAGATGGAGATGGAAGCTCACGATTCATTCACCCGTATGCACACCGATTCCCCGTTTCCCACGATACCCACAATCCCCATCACCCGCTGCGATGCATGTCCGTTCATAACTCCGCACCCGATGTGAATGGCTTCGCCCGCCGGCCTCGGCGCGCACCCCTTGAGTCCAAACGCCTTCTCGGCCTACAGAAGTCCCATTCACACGATCTTCCACAAATCACAGGCCCAACATCACCTTCATTCTTAGGAGTCCTTTAATTGAAGGAAGATGAGAAGAACAGGTTGGTGAGCGTTCTGGAAGGTGAGGCCCTATGGCCGCCGCCGGTCTGGCTGATGCGCCAGGCAGGTCGCTATCTGCCGGAATACCGGGCGGTGCGGGCGAAGGCCGGTTCGTTCTGGGCGATGTGCATGGACCCGGCGGTCGCCGCGGAGGTGACGCTGCAGCCGATCGAGCGGTTCGGTCTGGACGCGGCGATTCTGTTTTCGGACATTCTGGTGGTGCCGTTCGCATTGGGGCGCGAAGTTGCATTCGAGGAAGGTGTCGGGCCTTCGCTCGAGCCGGTCACGAGCACGGATGGTCTGGAGCGGCGAGAGAGCGTATGGGGCGAAAAGCTTGCGCCCGTGTACGAGGCGCTCAAGCGCGTGCGCAGCGAATTGAGTCCGGGAACGGCATTGCTGGGATTTGCGGGCGCGCCCTGGACGCTCGCGACCTATATGGCCGAGGGGCGCGGCTCGACAGATCAGCAGGCAGCCAAACGCTGGGCCTATCGCGATCCGGAAAGTTTCGAACGCCTGATCGGGTTGTTGAGCGATTGTGTGTCCTTGCATCTGATCCGCCAGCTCGAAGCGGGCGCCGCTGCGGTGCAGATCTTCGATAGCTGGGCGGGCGGTTTGCCGGAACGTGAGTTCGCACGTTGGGTCGTGATGCCGACGA
>DATIZS010000044.1:0-4612 GCA_035516955.1 Rhizomicrobium sp. | reverse complement strand
GGCGCAAACGCCAGCGCCGACAAAAGCCCGGTGACCAGCGCAAGCAGCCATCGCCGCCAGCCGGTCAGGCCCCGCACCCAATCGCCCGCATTGGCGAGCGCAAACCAGAATTTGAGGAACGCTAACGCAAGCTTCGACATCATGGCGCCGCGATTCGCCTTTGCGCCTTCTGGACCGCGGGCCTTATGCGCAGCCGCTTGACGCGGCGCGGATCGGCTTCCAGCACCTCGAATTCATACGCCGAATCGTAGGGCACGATTTCGCCGCGCTGGGGCAGACGGCCGAGAATGGACACGACAAGCCCGCCCAGCGTATCGACCTCCTCGTCGGGATCGGAGGGCTTGAGCTCGATGCCCGTCCTGTTCCGGAAATCCTCCAGGGCGAAGCGCGCATCGGCTTCGTAAATATTGCCGGCAAGCGCGCGCAATTGCGGGCCTTCGCCCACGTCATGCTCGTCGCCGATATCGCCCACGATTTCCTCGATCAGATCCTCGATGGAAACGAGGCCATCGGTGCCGCCATATTCGTCGATGACGAGGGCGAGGTGGGAATGCGTCGTCTGCATCTTGAGCAGCAATTCCAGCGTCGGCATGGAGGGCGGCGCGAAGAGAAGATCGCGCCTGATCTTCGTGATGGGAACGTCGGGCCAGCGGATCAACCCGTCGGGCCCGAGTTCGGCGAGCGCCAGCACGTCCTTGATGTGCACGAGCCCGATGGGATCGTCGAGCGTTTCGCGATAGATGGGAAGGCGCGAATGTTGCGCCTCGCGGAAGATCGCGACGAGCTCGCAGAGCGAGGTCTTTTCCTCGACCGCGACGATATCGGCGCGCGGCACCATCACGTCGTCCACGCGCAGCTCGCCGAATTTGAGCAGATTGGCGAGCATCACGCGCTCCTGCGGCGAGAGCGCAGGGCTTTGGCGGTCGCTTTCCTCGATCACCTCTTCGAGGCTTTCGCGCATCGCCTGCGCGTCGTGATCGCGGCGCAGGAGTGCGGCGACGCGCTTCAGAAGCGGCAAATACTTGCCGTCGGGCTTGGACGGGAGAGCGTCTTCGTTCATCAGGCGGCGCGGGCGTAAGGGTCGGCAATGCCCAGTTTCGCGAGAATTTCGGTTTCGAGCGGCTCCATGATCTTCGCTTGCCGATTCGTCAAATGATCGTAACCCAGAAGATGCAGCACCCCATGCACGGCCAGATGGGTCGCATGATCGGCGAGGCGTTTGCCCCGGGCTCGCGCCTCGGCCGCGGCGATGCCATAGGCGATCGCGACGTCGCCCAGATATTTTTCACCATTCGCGGCAGCGGGAAAAGAGAGAACGTTTGTAGGCTTGTCGGCGCCGCGAAAGGCGGAATTGAGCTTTTTCAGCGCCGCATCGCCGGTCAAAAGGATGGTGAGGGCTGCGCCCGTCGGCGCATCGGCGCGCGCGAGCGCGGCCTCGGCCGCCCGGCGCATCCGGGCGCCGAGACGCGCCTTCCGCCAGCGCGAATCCTCGATCCGGATTTCGATGCTCATTCGCGCGCCTTGTCATAGGCGCGCACGATGCGCGTCACGAGCGGATGGCGCACGACATCCTTATCCGAGAAGCGCGCGACGGCGACGCCTTCCACGCCCGAAAGAATGTCGAGCGCTTCGTTGAGGCCCGAGGCCGCGCCGCCCGGAAGATCGCTTTGCGACGGATCGCCCGTCACCACCATGCGCGCGTCTTCGCCGAGCCGCGTGAGGAACATCTTCATCTGCGCGCTCGAACAATTCTGCGCCTCGTCGAGGATCACGAAGGCGCGCGACAGCGTGCGCCCGCGCATGAAGGCGAGCGGCGCGACCTCGATCGTTCCGTTCTCCATCAGCTTGACGCATTGCTCGCCCAGGACATCGAACAGCGCGTCGTATAGCGGGCGCAGATATGGATCGATCTTCTCGCGGATATCGCCGGGCAGGAAACCGAGCCGCTCGCCCGCTTCCAGCGCGGGACGCGAAAGGATCAGCCGTTCGACATGGCGCTCATGGAGAAGATGCGCGCCGAAGGCGGCGGCGAGATAGGTTTTGCCTGTGCCTGCGGGTCCCACGCCGAAGACGAGCGGATGGGTGCGCATGAGATCGAGATAGGCGCCTTGCGCGGGCGAACGCGCACGCGTCACGCGCGCCGAGGCCGTCTTGATCGTGGGCGCGCCGAAATCGCGCCCCGGCAATTGCGCGGGCTCGCGGATGGCGAAGCGGATTTCGGCATCGACTTCGGCGGTGCCCGCCTCCTCGCCGGTTTCGATGCGGGCATAAAGCGCGCGCAAAACCGCCGCCGCTCGCTTTCGCGACTCGGGCGCGCCTTCGACAGCGACGAGATTGCCGCGCATGGCCACGCGCACGCCGAGCTTCTGTTCGATGCGCACCAGATTCTTCTGATGCGCGCCGGAAAGGGCGGCGACCAACGCGTTGTCGGGGAATTCGAGCGTCACCTGCTCTTTCGCCGCGCGCGATTTCGTGGCCTGGGTCAAAGTGCTGCCGCCATCTGGCGCGCGAACACGCCCTTAAGCGAATTGGGCAGAACTTCGGCGATGCGCACTTCGCGGATTTCGCCGATGAGATGGCCTGCGTTTTCCACATGCACAGGCTGCAGGAACGGGCTTCGGCCCACGGCCTGGCCCGGTTTGCGGCCGGGTTTTTCGAACAGCACGTCCATCATGCGGCCTTCGCACGCCGCGTTGAATTGCGATTGCTGTTGCGTGAGCAACGCCTGCAATTCCTGCAGGCGCGCATTTTTCACGTCGTCGGGCAATTGTTTGGCGGTGGACGCAGGCGTGCCGGGACGCAGGGAATATTTGAACGAAAAAGCCTGCGCGTAACCAACTTCGCGCACGAGCGACAGCGTCGCTTCGAAATCCTTGTCGGACTCGCCGGGGAAACCCACGATGAAATCCGACGACAGCGCGAGATCGGGATTGGCGGCGCGGATGCGCTCCACCAATCTCAGATAATCCTTTGCCGTGTGCTGGCGGTTCATCGCCGCGAGCACCGGGTCCGATCCCGCCTGCACCGGCAGATGCAGATAGGGCATCAGCTTTTCGAGTTCCGCATGGGCCGCAATCAGATCGTCCGTCATGTCGCGCGGATGGCTGGTGGTGTAGCGCAGGCGATCCAGTCCGTCGATTTCGGCAAGCCGGTGGAGAAGCCGCGCAAGGCTCCAGGTTTCGCCGTCGGGGCCGGGCCCGCGATAAGCGTTTACGTTCTGCCCGAGCAGCGTGATCTCGCGCACGCCTTTCGCCACGAGCCGGCGCGCTTCTGCTTCGATCTCGAGAACGCCACGCGAATATTCGCTGCCGCGCGTGTAAGGCACGACGCAGAAGGTGCAGAACTTGTCGCAACCTTCCTGCACGGTGAGGAATGCCGACGGTCCCTGCACCGTCGATTCCTCGGGAAGCGAATCGAATTTGTCTTCGGCGGGAAAATCGGTCTCCAGCGCATGGCCCGCGCCGCGCGTCACGCGCGCGATCAATTCCGGCAGGCGGTGATAGGATTGCGGGCCGACCACGATATCGACCGCGCTTTGGCGCGCGACGATTTCCTCGCCTTCGGCTTGCGCCACGCAGCCGGCGACCGCGATCAGCATCGTCGAGCCCTCGCGCGCCTTCTTCTCTTTCAGACGCTTCAGTTTGCCGAGCTCGGAATAGACTTTTTCCGCCGCCTTTTCGCGGATGTGACAGGTGTTGAGGATCACCATGTCGGCGCCATCCGCCTCATCGGCGGGCGCATAGCCGAGCGGCGCCAGAAGATCCGCCATGCGCGCGGAATCATAGACGTTCATCTGGCAGCCATAGGTCTTGATGAAAAGCTTTTTCATGGCCGGCGTCTTATGCGCGATGGGCATGGGTTCACGCAACCGCTCCGGCCAGATCGCCGGTCGCCGGCTCGCTTTCGGGCGGCGAAGGCGGCATCGCGGGCGCTTCGCCGGCAAGCGCGCGCATGACGCCGGCGCGCACAATGGCTTCCGCGCGCGCGGCGAGCGCCTTGCGCCCGCCCACGGTGTCGACAGTGATGGGCGCGTGGAACTCCACCACCGCATCCACCGGCCCGGTGACGAACGCTTCCCACAGATGCGGCGCAAGTTCCATGTCGCCATACCAGGCATAAAGCGGACGATTCTCGCGGCCCATGGGAATGCCGTGCACGCCGACATAGGCGACCGACACCGGCTGCACCGGCACGTGGCGGCCCGTCTTGCCGAGCTCCGTTTCGGCCGCGCCCATCAAGGCGCTGCGAAACGGCAACACGCGGTTCCCATCGCTCGAGGTTCCCTCGGGAAAGAGAACCAGCGCATCGCCCGCTTCCAGCCGCTCGCGGATTTCATCGCGCGTATCACCGATCCGGCTCCTGCGCGCGCGATCGACGAAGACCGTGCGGTGCAGCTTCGCCAGCGTCGAAAAGAGCGGCCACGTCTTCACTTCGCTCTTGGCGACGAAGGAGGCCGGCGAAACGGCCGACAGCACCACCGGATCGAGCCAGGAGCAATGATTGGACACCATCAAGACGCCGCGATCGGCAACCGGTTTTCCGATCACCTTGATGCGGATTCCGAAGAGGCGGCAGAGAAGCCGGCTGTAGCGGTGGGGGATCGCGCGACTCT
>DATIZS010000043.1:0-9178 GCA_035516955.1 Rhizomicrobium sp. | reverse complement strand
CGCGTCAAAGAACGATTCAAGCCAAGGCCATAGCGCAGGCAATTTTCCTCCCGGCGTAGATTAAGATAATTTCCGCTTGGCTCCCCGGCGGCCACCCGCCACACTCTCCGCGTATCCTGCGGAGACCTTCCCAATGAACGTGTTTGACGCCGTCGCCTCCCGCTTCTCATGCCGGGCATTCCTGCCGACGCCGATCCCGGAGCGAACCGTGCGCGACATTCTCGAGCGCGGGGCGCGCGCGCCCTCCGGCGGCAATGTGCAGCCCTGGCGCGTCTATGCGCTCATGGGCGAGGCGCGCGACGAACTCGTGCGGCGCGTGGCCGAGGCGCGCAAGCAACATCCCATGGGCGAGCCGCCGGAATACAAGATCTATCCGCCGCATCTGAGCGAGCCTTTTCGCACGCGCCGCTTCCGCGTGGGCGAGGCGATGTATGCGACGATGAACATTCCGCGCGAGGATAAAGCCGCGCGCCTGCAATTCTTCTCCCGCAATTGGGAATTCTTCGGCGCGCCGGTCGGCCTTATCTTCACCATGGACCGCCAGATGCAGGAAGGCCAATGGGCCGATCTCGGCATGTTCATGCAGAACATCATGCTTCTCGCGCGCGAGAAGGGATTGCACACCTGCCCGCAGGAAGCCTGGGCGACGTTTCATTCCGTGATCCGCGACTATCTTTCCATTCCGCAGAACGAGATGATCTTCTGCGGCATGGCCATCGGGCATGCCGACGACACCGCGCCCGTCAATGCGCTCGTCGCCGAGCGCGCGCCGCTGGAAGAATTCGCGACGATCAGGGATCGGGCCTAAGCGGCGCGCATCTTCGCCCGCAATTTTGCAATTCCGTGACGGGTGCAATCGCGGGCTCCCGAAGCGCGCCCGTTCGTGCTATCGTGAATGCGGGCAAGGAAACGGGGTTTGGGATGAACAAGATGCCTGTCATTTCGACCGTGGCCGCGGCTTACGGCTTTGCGTTCCGCCGCTATCTCACGGTGCTGGGGATCGTGTGGCTGCCGCTCGCGATCCTCGTGGCGATCGTCTATCTCTTCATGACGCAGATCGGCCCGGACTATCTCGCGCTTATGCATCAGGCGATGATCTCGCCCAAGGACATCGATCCCGCGACCGCGAGCGATATTTCGCGCTGGGTCCTGCCGTTCGACGTCATCGTGCTGGTGCTCTTCATCATGATGCGCGTGGGCATCACCAAGGAGGTGCTCGGAATGCGCACCGGCCCGCGCTTCCTCCATGTGAGCTTCGGCGGCGCGGAATTCCGCCTGTTGGCCGCCTATATTCTCGTCTTCCTGATGATCGCCGCCGCCGCGATCGGATTTGCGCTCATCGTGGGGATCCTTGCGCTTATCGGCGTAGCGGCCGCCGGCGCGCATGGCGGTGCGAATTCGCTCTCGGGCCCCGCCGGAATCGCCGCGTTCGTCGTCTGCCTCGCGGCCGCGCTCGCCTTCGTCTATGCGTTCGTGCGCCTGACCTTCTTCCTCGCGCCCGCCGCCGTCACCGAGAAAACCGGCATCGGGATCGCGCGAAGCTGGCGGCTGGGCAAGGGCAATTTCTGGCGCATCGTGGCGGCGATGTTTCTGATCGCGATCCCGATCTTGGTCGCGGAGATCGTCATCGCGGCGGTCTGGCTGGGGCCGTTCATTGCCGCGCTCGTCCAGGCCACCCCGCATGGCGACAAGGCGGTCGCCGACGCGATTCAATCCATGCTGCAGTCCTATTTCCGCGACATGCCTTACGTGCTCGTTTTCGGTTTCGTGGCGGGGCCGGTTCTTTATGGCCTGTTGTTCTCGCCCCCGGCTTTCGCCTATCGCGCCATGGAGGAGGAGGCGAAATCCGCGACCTGAAATGAGAAACCCGCGAGGGGTTTCCCCCACGCGGGCTCTCGCTTGATGGCTTGGCCTTCCTTCGGGGAGGGGCTTACCGCGGAAAGCTGCCTCAAGATCGTGGAGGCGAGATTGACAGGCGGCCGCTGAACGATGTCTGGACAGCGTGTTCATCCGCCATTCATCCCGCAAGCGTTAGATGTTTGCATGCGTATCAGGGTGTTAGCCATGTTCGCCGCGGCGCTCCTGTGCGCGTCGCAGGCCCACGCGGCGCGCGGGCAGGCCCGCTCGCTCGACTGGATCCTGTCGCATCTGCGCGGGGAACGCGCCGGCACCTTCTATGACGCGCAAGGCCCGTTCGAGGATCAGAGCGGCAATGTGCATTACCGCATCAAATGGCTGACGCCGGACGGTCAACTGATCTGGCTCGACACCGATGCGCGCACCGGCCGCGTCCTGGGCGTGGACCGCGGCTCCTATCGCGGCGGGCCGCAATCCGGACAAGATCGTTTCGATAATCAGGGTTACGACGACGCGCCGAGAGAGAATTTCCCGCGCGATCCGCGCTGGCCGCGCTGGGACAATGGCGTGCCCGTCGGCGGCGGCTATTGGCGCGACCGCGGACAAGGCAATGGCCGCTGGCATGGCGGCGAAGATCATGACCACGGCCACGACGACGGCGATCATGGTCACTAGCGAGGCATGAATGCGCGTTCTTCTGGTTGAGGACGACATCGATCTGCAGCGGTTGCTCAAGCGCGCGCTCACCGATGCGGGCTATGTGGTCGATAGCGCGGGCGACGGCGAGGAAGGCCATTTCCTCGGCGATACCGAGCCCTACGACGTCGTCATTCTCGATCTCGGCCTGCCCAAGATGGATGGCGTGCGCGTGCTGGAGAAATGGCGGAAAGACGGGCGCACCATGCCGGTCCTCATTCTCACCGCGCGCGACAGATGGAGCGACAAGGTGGCGGGCTTCGATGCGGGCGCCGACGATTATCTGGCCAAGCCCTTCTACACCGAGGAATTGCTGGCCCGCGTTCGCGCGCTTTTGCGCCGTGCGGCGGGGCTCGCCACAAGCGAGATCGAGATCGGGCCCTTGCGCATCGACACGCGCGCCTCCCGCGTCACGCTCGATGGCAATCCGGTCAAGCTCACGTCCCTCGAATATCGCCTGCTGTCCTATCTCGCCCATCACCGCGGCAAGGTGGTATCGCGCAGCGAATTGGTGGAACATCTCTACGATCAGGATTTCGACCGCGATTCGAACACGATCGAGGTCTTCATCGGGCGCTTGCGGAAAAAACTCGACGCCCATCTGATCCAGACGGTGCGCGGCCTTGGCTATTCTCTCGAAGATCCGAACCTTCCTCACCGCGAAGATCGCGCCAAGGTTTGATTCGCTCGCCGCGCGGCTGATCGCTGCGGCGGCGGTGTGGACGATCCTGGGCCTCGTGGTGGGCGGGCTCGTGCTCTCCGATATTTTCAGCGACGCGGTGAAGGGCGATTTCGACGCGCGTCTGAAATTCGATCTCGACGGCATGATCGCCGCGGCCGAGCCGGACCCGGCGGGGGGCGTGTCGCTGCGCGGCCGTTTCACCGATCCGCGTTTCGAGCGCATCTATTCCGGCTGGTACTGGCAGATCACGCCCGCCGACGCGCATTCCGGCGAGATGCAGATCTCGCGCTCGCTGTGGGACAAGACGCTGCGCATTGCCGATGCGCGCATAGCGGCTTCCGGCCTTGTCTGGGGCAGCGGCGAGGGACCGGACGGACAGCATCTGCGCATGGTCGAGCGGCGCATCGAATTTCCCATCCTCGCCACGCGCAACCCCAACGACGCGCGCGCCTACACATTCCTCGTCGCCGGCAATGCGGCCCAGCTCGAAACCGAAGTGGCGCGCTTCAACACGATGCTGTTCTGGTCGTTCCTGGTTCTGGGGCTGGGATTGATCGCGGCCATTTTCGTGCAGGTGCGCGTCGGCTTGATTCCGCTGAGGCGCCTCAGCCGCGCGCTCGCCCGCATCCGCGACGGAAGCGAGCGCAAGCTCGTGGGCCATTATCCGGCCGAGCTCGCGCCGCTCGCCGCCGAGCTCAACAGTTTGATCGCCCATTCCGCCGAAGTGGTGGGACGCGCGCGCGGTCATGTCTCCAATCTCGCGCATTTCCTGAAAACGCCGCTCACCGTCCTGTCGAGCGAGGCCGAGCAGCAGAACGGCGCCTTGTCGGACAGCGTCAGGCGCCAGGTGACGACCATGCGCCGCCAGGTCGATCATTATCTGGCGCGCGCGCGCGCGGCGGGCGCGCTCGACGTGCTGGGAAATCGCACGCAAGTCAAACCCGTGCTCGACGATCTCGCGCGCGTGCTGTCGCGCATCCATGCCGAACGCGCCATCGCCATCGATGTCGATTGTCCCTCCGGTCTCGCCTTTCGCGGCGAACGCCAGGACCTCGAAGAGATGGCGGGCAATCTCATCGACAATGCCTGCAAATGGGCGCACAGCCGCGTCGGCGTCACCGCGTCGCGCGACGGCGCGATGCTGACGCTGATCGTGGGCGATGACGGCGCAGGCCTCGATGCCGAAGAGCGCGCGCAAGTGGGCGAGCGCGGCGAGCGGCTGGACGAAAGCGTGCCCGGTTTCGGGCTCGGGCTTTCCATCGTGCGCGACATCGCAAAACTTTACGGCGGCAACTTCGAGCTCGGCGACAGCGCGCTGGGCGGCCTCGAAGCGCGGCTGACGCTGCCGGCGATTGCGTAATGATGTTTACGACCGCACTCATTCTCAAAAATCGTCATGGCCGGGCTCGTCCCGGCCATCCATAACCTCCGTCTAAACGGTGTTTATGGATGGCCGCCACCCGCCTACGCTTTCAGCTTCGGCGGGCAAGCATAGAACTCACTCGGCCGCCGTAGCCTTGGCGAAGGCGGCAAGGGCGGCCATGACGGTTGAGGTATCTGATTTAATCCTCAACCAATTCTAATCGTGCGGCCCGTGATAGTCGTAAACGCCCTCGGCCAGAGCATAACAGGCAAGCCGCACAGTCTTCGGGATTTTCACCGGTTCCCCGTCGCGCTCGCCTTTCTCGTAATATTGCACGACGCGCCGCTTCAGCCCGAGAACCTGGGCGGCTTCCTTTTGCGAAAGCTTCATCATCTTTCGCCAGCGCTTGAAATCGCCTGGGCGCAACTTGCTCTCCCGAATCGGGGCGGACCATAACCGAGCCCGCGCGGCCCCGCTATCCTGGCTCCCTCTTCAAGCTTGCGTTAAGGAAACAGAGGTTAATTTGGCGCTTCCGGGCGACTGACAGATCGGCAGCAGGCGTATGATTTCCGGCGATAAAGCAGTGGCGTTGCGGACCTTCCTCGGCAGCCTGCCCGGGGCCATGGCCGCGCGCCTGGCGAAGGCGGTGGAGGTCGACCGGCTGGCCGGCGGCGCCGTCCTGCCCCACGAGCTGATTCTCGACAGTCTGAGGCCGGCGCTGCGCCGCTTCGCGCAGGCCGAGCGCACGCCCGCGCCTCTGCGTCTTTTCAGCGAGCCGTTCGAGGATCTGCTGATCGATGTGCCGCGCCAGGAAAAACAGAAGGGCCGCATTGCGCGCAGTTCCGTGCCGCTCGTCTGGGAATGGCTGCGCCAGACGCTGATGCCCGAAGCGGCCGAAAGCTTCGCCGCCGACGTGACCAAGGCCGTGCTCGCCTATCGCATGCCAGATGCGAGGACGCGCGCCGGCGAATTCTGGCCCGCCGCATCGGCGCGGATTCTGGCGGCGCTGCAAAACGACTCCGCGCGCAAGATCGCGCGCCGCGCGCTCGGCGGCGATGCAGCCCTCGAAGATGCGCGCGAGATGGCGCTGCTGCTGGGCGCCGCACCCGATATCCGCGCCGTGCAGGACACGCTGCCGCGCGGCACGCCGCAATTGAGCGAGGATCTTCTGTGGTCGCTGCGCGCGATCTACGACCGGCTGGCCGAAAGCGCGCCCGATGCGGCGCCTTACGTCGCCGTGATCGCGATGAACCGGCTCGCGCGCCCGTGGGAAGCGCTCAAGCTTCCGCTGCTCGTTTCGCGGCGCACGCAGGATACGCTGATCGCCTCGACCGACATGGGCCTCATCGGCGAGATGATCTTCGGCGAGATCGAGGATCACGCCAACGCCATCCGCGCCGCGCGCCATCCCAATTTCGACGCCGACGAACTCGTCGATCATGTCGCGCGCTTCGCCGAGCTTTCGACCGGCATCGTCAAGGGCATCGAGATCCGCCGCGACGGCCGCTGGGGCCAGCGGCTGATGAAGGATCGCGCCGCCGTCGCCGAAGTGATGGAAGGCCTCGTGCGCCGCGCGCCGAAGGAAATCATCGCAGCGCTTCCCGTGCAGCGGGCCGGCGCCTTTGCGGGAGGCCCGCGCCCGCCCGATCTGTCGCGCCCCGCCGAGCCCGAGAAATCGGCGCGCGCCATCGCCTATGCCAAGCTCGTCATCGGCTGCAAGCCCTTCGCGGCGGCGGCCTCCTTCGGGGCGGCGGTGAAGGATTCCTTCGACGAAGTCGCCATCGCGCTCAAAAGCTATACCGACGATCTGGTGCGCGAGCTGCGCGGCTCCTCCGGCGAGAAGCGCAGCCACGCCGAATCCCTCTTCGCCGTCGTCGTCGAATTGACGGCGATCCTTTTCAGCGCCGAGGAAGCCGAGTTCCTGCGCCGCCGCGGCCGCGCGGCCATGGGCATCCCCGCTGCGGCGTAAGTTTTCATCCACTACCCCTTTTCGTCATTACCCGGTCGCGAGCTTCTTTGCGAGCGATCCGGGTGATCCATTTTACATGCGGAAAATTGGATGGCCCGCACGCTTCGCAAAAAAGCGAAGCGGCGGGCCATGACGGAATTGGATCGTGAATGGAACAAGCTTATATTGGCCGATATGGGAGCCGTGAATAATGGAACGCGAATTCGAAACGACTTTAACGGAAGAACAGAAAGCAAAACTTGCCGCGTTGCGGGCCGCATTGATCGAAGGCGAGCAGAGTGGCACGTCGGCACCGTTCGACTTCGATAAATTTCTTAATCGAAAGCTCCGTGAGCGTTCGAAGCGGAAGCGTTGAACGAATTCAAACCACCCCATCCTTCTTCATCGCCGCAATCTCTGCATCCGAATAACCCAGCCCGCGCAGCACTTCGTCATTGTGTTCGCCCAGCATCGGCGGGCGCAGGCGCAGCGTGCCCGGCGTGCCGTGCAGCTTCACCGGCGTGGCGGCGACCGGCGCGGCGCCGATCCCGGGGAATTCGACATCGGTGAAAAATCCGCCCGCCTTCACGTGCGGATCGGCGAGCGTCTCGCGCATCGTATAGACGGGACCCGCCGGCACGCGCGCGCCTTCGAAGGCCGCGATGGCCTCGGCGCTGGTGCGCCCCGCGCACCATTCCCGCACGCGGGCGCTGATGATCTCGCCGTGATCGCCGCGCGCCTTGTCGCTGGCGAAGCGCTTGTCGTCCAGCCATTCGGGCGCCCCGATCAACCGCGCCACGCGGCGGAAGAGCGGATCGCCGTTCACCGCCACCGTGATCCATCCGTCCTTGGTGCGGAAAATATCGGACGGCGCCGCCGTCTGGCTTCGGTTCAGCGTCGGCTTGCGCCCCAGATGCAGCACGCTTTCCTCGATCAGCATGGTCGAGAAATAGGTGAGCGCGGTGCGCAGAAGCGCGCCTTCCACCAATTGTCCCTTGCCGGTCTGGTCGCGCGCGCGCAGCGCCGTCACGATGCCGAGCGCAAGCAGCGACGCCGTTCCGAAATCGACCCAGGGTGCCGCCGCACGCACCGGCTGATCCTCGCTGCCCGCATACCAGACCGCGCCCGACATCGCCTGTGCGACGCCGTCGAAGCCCACGCGGTTGGCATAAGGCCCTTGCAGTCCGAAGGCCGAGACGACGCCCAGGATCGCGCGGGGATTGACCGCCGAGACACTTTCCCAATCCAGCCCCATCGCCTTCAATGTCTCGCCCGGCAGATTGGCGATCACCACGTCGGCGCTTTTCACCAGCCGCTTCACGACCTCGCGGCCCTTTTCGCTCAGGGGATCGAGCGTCAGGCTCTTCTTGTTGCGGTTCATCTGCAGGAACATCGCGCCTTCGCCGGGCGCATCGTCCGTTCCCGAGAGCGGCATCAGCGTGCGGTCCTCGCCCCGGCCGTCGCGCTTCTCCACGCGGATCACTTCGGCGCCGAGATCGCCGAGCAGCGCCGCGCAATAGGGCCCGGCGATGTAGCGGCCGAAATCGGCGACGCGAATTCCGCTGAGCGGTCCTGTCACGATCGTTCCCTCCGATGCACGCACCGATTGCAGGGGCGGTGCGTTTGCGAATATACCGAAGAGACGGAGATTTGCATGACGCCGGATGACGCCTTTGGTTCTCTGAACAGGATCACGGGCCTGGCGCCGTTCAAAACCCCCGAATTCTCCGGCTCCGATCCCGTGCTGCCCACGCCCTATGGCGCGGCCTCGGCGGCGGCCGCGGCGCTGGGGCTTGCCGCATCGGCGGTGCATGAGATCTGGCGCCTCAGGGGCGGCGAGGCGCAGACCATCGCCATCGATCTCAAGCTCGCCGCCGCCTCGCTGGTGTCGTTCGCGCTGCAGCGCCTCGACGGCAAGGAGGTGCCGCGCCCGGGCGCCACCAATCCCACCATCGCGCTTTATCGCGCAGCCGACAGGCGGTGGATTCATCTGCATGGCGGCTTTCGCCATCTCGCCAAGCGCACGCTCGAACTTTTGAACGCGGAGAACGACGCGGAGAGCATCGCCGCAGCGGTCGCGAAGTGGAACGCGTTCGCGCTCGAAGACGCGCTCGCCCATCTCGGCCTTTGCGGCGCGGTGGCGCGCACGGCGGAGGAATGGCGCACGAGCCCGCAAGGCGTGGCGCTCGAAAATACGCCGCCGATTTCGCTCACGCGCATCGGCGATGCGCCGCCGCTCCGGTTGGAGAAAGGCGAGGAGCCGCTCGAAGGCGTGCGCGTGCTGGACCTCACGCGCGTGCTCGCGGGGCCCACGGCGGGGCGCACGCTCGCCTCGCATGGCGCCGATGTGCTGGCCGTGCGCGCGCGGCGCCTCGAAACCATCGAAGCCTTCGATCTCGACACCGGCCATGGCAAGCGGCTTGCCGATCTCGATCTTGCGAAACCCGCCGATGCGGAAAAGCTTCGCAGCCTCGTGCGCGGCGCGCATGTGTTTGTCGATTCCTATCGCCCCGGCGCGCTCGCCAAGCTCGGCTTCACGCCGGCGGCATTGGCCCATGCCGCACCCGGCATCGTGCATGTCGCCGTCTCGGCCTATGGCGCGCATGGGCCATGGGGCGCACGCCGCGGCTGG
>DATIZS010000042.1:0-2226 GCA_035516955.1 Rhizomicrobium sp. | reverse complement strand
AACACGATGGCGACGATGGGGCTTTGCGCCAGCGGCAGATTGGTGGCGCGCGTGAAATTTTGCGCTTTCGCGAGCGGCCGCGCGGCCAATTCGGGATCGGCGGCGATCACGTCGAGGGCGGCAATCGCCGCAGCCACGCTCGCGGGCGGCAGCGCGGTCGAATATATAAGTGTGCGCGCGCGGGTCTTGATGAGATCGATCACCGGCGCCGAGGCGCAGAGATAGCCGCCGTATGAGCCCAGCGCCTTGGAGAGCGTTCCCATCTGGAGATCGACATTGGCCTTTTCGCCATGCGCGAAAGACGAACCGCGGCCTGCGCCGATCACGCCGAGGCCATGGGCATCGTCGGCCATCAGCCACGCATCATGCGCGTCCGCGAGGCCCGCGAGTTCGTGCAGCGGCGCCAGATCGCCGTCCATGGAGAACACGCCGTCGGTGACGATAAGAGCGTGTTCGTGTCCGGCGCGGTTGGCTTCCAGCAATCCGGATAGATGCGCCACATCGTTATGCCGGAATGTGATCGTCTTCGCGTGCGAGAGCTGCGCGCCGGCCCAGAGACACGCATGCGACAATTCGTCGATGAGCAGAAGATCATTTTCGCCGGTCAGCGCGGGAATGATGCCCGCATTCGCCAGATAGCCGGAGCCGAAGACGCACGCCGCTTCGGTCTGCTTCAGCGCGGCCAATTTCGCCTCAAGCTCCGCATAGAGAGGATGATTGCCGGTGATGAGCCGCGAAGCGCCCGCGCCCGTGCCGAAGGCGCGGATCGCGGCGATGGCGGCTTCCTTAACCTTGGGATGATGGGTGAGGTTCAGATAATCGTTGCAGGAAAAGGAAACGAGCCGCCTGCCCTCGCGCACCACCGCCACGCCCTCCTCGCGCGCCGTCAGGGCGAGGTCGCGGCGCAGATGCGCGGCCTCGAGCCCGGCAAGCTTGGTTCCGGCGAACAGATCCAGGGATTTCATGGCGATCCTTGCGCGCCTCCGCCAGCCGATATAATGCCATAGACTTGGGAAAACCAAGGATGCTCCCCAAGGAGTTCAGATGAACGCCCCTCTCCCCGAATTCCGCGGCCTGCGCCACGACTGGACGCGCGAGGAAATCGGCGCGCTGTTCGCGCTGCCTTTCGCCGAGCTGATCTATCGGGCGCATGGCGTGCACCGGACGAATTTCGCTGCGGGCGAGGTACAGATCTCCACGCTGCTCTCGATCAAGACCGGCGGTTGCCCGGAGGATTGCGCCTATTGCCCGCAAAGCGCGCATTACGAAACCGGCGTAAAGGCGGAGAAGCTGATGGATGTTTCCGCGGTGCTGCGCGACGCGAAGGCCGCGCGCGACGCGGGTGCGACGCGCTTCTGCATGGGCGCGGCCTGGCGCTCGCCCAAGGATCGCGATCTCGATTCCGTGTGCGAGATGATCGAGGGCGTGAAGGCGCTCGGCATGGAATCCTGCGTGACGCTCGGCATGCTGACCGCGCCGCAAGCGGAGCGTTTGAAGGATGCGGGCCTCGATTACTACAACCACAATCTCGATACCTCGCCCGAATATTATAGCGAGATCATCACCACGCGTGGCTATCAGGACCGTCTCGATACTTTGGCGCATGTGCGCGAGGCGGGCATTCATGTCTGTTGCGGCGGCATCATCGGCATGGGCGAGGCGCGCGAGGATCGCGTCGGCCTTCTCCATGCGCTGGCGACGCTGCCCGCCCATCCCGAAAGTGTGCCGATCAACATGCTGGTGCAGGTCGACGGAACGCCGGTGTCGAAGGGACAGGCGCCGGACAATTTCGAATTCGTGCGCACCATCGCGGTCGCGCGGATCACCATGCCGAAATCCATGGTGCGGCTCTCGGCGGGCCGCGAAAGCATGAACGAGGAAGCGCAGGCGCTTTGTTTCTTCGCGGGCGCAAATTCCATTTTCTACGGACCGAAATTGCTCACCACGCCGAACCCGAAACAGGATCAGGACCGCGCGCTGATGGAAAAACTCGGGCTTCGGCCGATGGCCTAAGTGATGCAGAACATGTCGTGCCGATTTTGTGCGTTGGCATTAACGGTCCTTTTCGGATCGAGTTCCGCCTTAGCAGACAAGGCACTGATAAGTTTTTTGCCTGAAAAAAATCTTGAGCACTTCATCGCAAACAATTTTGATATCCGTACGATACGGTCGTCACTGAATCCACGCCGAACCGCTGAACAGGCAACTTTTGCTGAAATGATGCTG
>DATIZS010000041.1:0-2367 GCA_035516955.1 Rhizomicrobium sp. | reverse complement strand
TCGAGGCGCATGAAAGCGTGCTCAGTTTCAAGACCGTGCAATCGCGCATGACGCAACTTCCGTTCGACGAGGGTGCGACGGTGAAAGCGAACACGGTGCTCGCGCGCGTGAACGACGCCGATTACCGCCAGCAGGTCGCTATCGTCGGGGCGGCGCTGGAGGTTCAAAAGCGCTAGCTTGCTTCCGCGCAGCAGACCGTCGCGGCCGCGCAGCAGACGGTTTTGAACGACAGCGCCGATATTTCCGAAAAGAAACGTGATGCAGCGCGCGCGCAGACGCTATGGGCGCAGCAAGCGGCACAAACTAGCGCGCCCAATTAGGCCACGAACTGGGGGTCGCGTCTCTCAATTTGGAGACGGGCGGGCCGTGGCCATAGAATTTTCCCTGTTGGGCGTATCTCTACGCCCGGTTCGCTGTCGAATAACGCGTGAATTGGCCCACAAAGCGCGGCTTTCGCGCAGGCGGTCTCAGTGAGTCAGTTCGTCGGAGTATGACTGGCGCAGGGGGCAGTCCTTGCAGCACCCTGCTCTCAATCCGCGAGATGCCGAGAGCAGTTCCCTATAGCGCTGACAGGCGACAACACCGCCGGCTTTGCGCTGCCGGCTGTGACCACGCTGCGGCATTGGCATAGGCCCTCTCGGTGCCAAAATTTGTGGCGGCCGGTCGGGTCGGAGACCGCCGGCGGCGTCCTATCGGATTGATGGGATACGCCGTGCGCGCCGGTCTTCGATCCGTCGCCGGGAGGATCGATGCGTGCAGTCTCGCAAGCGTCTCCGAGCGTTCATGTGTCGGGACGATCGACTTATAAAGCTCTTTATCTTGCCATCATTGGCGCATTGATCCTGCTGCGGCTGGTGACGGCGGCCTTTCTGCCCTTGTCCTTCGACGAAGCCTATTTCTGGCTGTGGTCGAAGCATCTGGCGATCAGCTATTACGATCATCCGCCGCTGATCGCGCTTGCCACCTGGCTCGGTACGTCGGTTTTCGCGGATACGGAATTCGGCGTCCGCGCGGTTTCGTGCATCGCCTCCATCGGTGCGAGCTTTGCGGTCTGGCGCGCCTGCGCCATCATGCTCGGCGACGAGGCGGACGGCGCGTTCGCCTGCTGCCTGTTCAATGCCACGCTGATGACAGCCTCCCAGGGCATGGCGGCGACGCCGGATTCGCTTGTGCTGTGCGCGGCGGCATTTCTGCTTCTGGCGATCGCGAAACTGGAACAGCGGGAGGAGCCGCGCTTCTGGCTCGCGATCGGCGCCGCGCTGGGCGCGGCATTGCTTGCGAAATATACTTCATTCTTTCTGTGCGCCGGCGTGTTGCTTTGGTTCGTGGGCACGGCGCAGGGACGGCGCTGGGTCGGCTCGCCCTGGCCCTATGTTGCAGCGCTGATCGCGTTCGGCTGCTTCCTGCCGAATCTGGCATGGAATGCCGCGCACGATTGGATTTCGTTCCGGTTCCAGTTCGGACGTGTCGTTTCGGGCGCGCCGGACTTCCGCTATCTGCCGGAATTCATCGCCGGGCAGATCGTGCTCGCATCGCCTTTCATCCTTGCCCTTGGACTGGGCGGGCTCATGCGCGAGACGCGATTCGGCCCGGCAGCGCGGCCAGCGGCCGCGGCCGCAACCATGATGTGGCCCGCGATATTCTACTTCGCCTTTCATGCGCTGCATGAGCGCGTTCAGGGAAACTGGCCGTCCTTCATCTATCCTGCTCTTTCCATTCTGGCGTCAGCCGGAGCGCACCAAAGCGCGCTCAATTTCGCGCGGCGCCTTGCGCTTCCGGTCGCGCTCGCGATACTCGCCTTCGTCTATCTTCAGGCGACGGCCGGCATTTTTCCGCTCGGCATATACGATCCGGTGGCGCGAATGACGGCGGTCGGCATTTCGCCGGTCACAAACCAGCTCGCGCAGCTGGCGCGGCGCAATGGTGCCCACGCGCTGGTGACGACGGATTATGCCGCGACATCGTGGTTTTCGTTCTATCTGCGGCCGCATATTCCGATTGTCCAGATCACGGAAGATTATCGCTGGCTTCAGACACCGCGAGCGGAGGCGCGCGATCTTCATGGCCCGCTTCTCTATGTAACGCGCCATCCGCAACAGGAATTGCCGCTCATCGAAGCTCATTTCGCTCATGTCGAATTGGCGCAGGCGCTGGCGCGCATGCATGCCGGCGTGCGCGTGGAAACCTACTTTGTCTACAAGCTGTCGGGATTTCATGGCGCCGCGGTCGGGCGCGTGCCGGATGCGCGAGGCGATTGAAGATCATTCCGTCCAGGAGAGCGAAATCCCGATCGTCCGCGGCCGCGGAGGCGTGATCTGGCGTTCGTTTGCCGCATCGAAGGGATTGCCGAAAGCGAAGGTGTTTTGC
>DATIZS010000040.1:0-2334 GCA_035516955.1 Rhizomicrobium sp. | reverse complement strand
TCTTCAAGCGCCAGGCTGGCGAGGCCAAGGCGGAAGATATGCTGCCAATCCTGGAAAACGCACCGGACGTTCCGCCCGTTCGCGGCGACGAGAAATAGAGGCCGATTCGTGCACATCCTCCTCACCGGCGGCGCGGGCTTCGTCGGCTTCCATCTGGCCAAGGCGCTGATCGGGCGCGGGGCCGGCCTCACGCTCGTCGACGATCTCAATCCTTACTATACGCCCGCGCTGAAGAAGGCGCGGCTCGGTGAGCTCGAGCGGGCGGGCAAGTTGCGCTTCGTCGAAGGCGATATCGCCGATGCGGCGACCTTCGCCAAACTGGGCGAGCGCTACGACATCATCGTGCATCTGGCGGCGCAGGCCGGCGTGCGTTACGCGCTGAAGGATCCGTCCGCCTACACGCGCTCCAATCTCGTGGGCCAGCAGAACGTGCTCGAATTCGCGCGCCACCACGAAGGGCTTCAACATCTCGTCTATGCCTCTTCGAGTTCGGTCTATGGCGACGACACCAAGGCGCCGTTTTCGGAGGATGCGCGCGCGGATCATCCGATCTCGTATTACGGCGCCACCAAACGCGCGGGCGAACTTCTCGCCTATTCCTATTCCTCGCTCTTCGGATTGAAGGCGACGGGGCTTCGCTTCTTCACCGTTTATGGCCCATGGGGACGGCCCGACATGGCCTATTGGCTGTTCACCGATGCGATTCTGAAGGGCAAGCCGCTGCCCGTTTTCGGCGGCGGAAAGCTGCGCCGCGATTTCACCTATGTCGACGATATCGTGGACGCGCTGGTGCGCATCGTGGAGACGCCGTTCAAGGGCGAGGGCGTGCCCCACCGCATCTACAATCTCGGCAATCACCGGCCCGAGGATGTGATGGGCCTGATCCGCACCATCGAGAAGGCGACCGGCAAGACGGCCCGTATCGAACAGGCCGAAGGCCCGCCGGGCGATGTGCAGGAGACCTATGCCGACATCACGCGCGCGGCCCGCGACTTCGGCTTCGCACCGAGGACCGCGCTCGACGAGGGGATCGCGCGTTTCGTGGAGTGGTTCCGCTCCTATCATAAGCTCTGAATCGTTGCATTGGCCGCGCGTCGGCGACTAATATGAATCTCCGAATTCAACTGATTCTGCCGAAATTGATCGCGTTGCGGCTCGGGAACGAGGCGATGAGACGCCCGATTGTGACATTGCTGTGTGGGAGCGCTCTGGCTTGCGCGCTGCTGAGCGTCGCGGGCTGCGCGATGAGCGAGGATTATTTCGCGTCTCTTTTCGATTCCGCCTCGGGCCAGGCGTCGCAGGCGGCCGATGCGCTGCAACGCGGCGATGCCGATTCGGCCGAGAGCCTCTACACCCAGGCGCTCGATGCGAATGCGCTTCCACCGGACGAAACGGCAGAGGCGGAGCTCGGCCGCGGGCTCGCGCGCGAGAAGCTCGGCAAGCATGAGGATGCGCTGGCCGATTTCACCGCGGCGATCGGATCGAACGCGCTCGCGCCGGCCGATATGGCGCGTGCCGAGTTCGATCGCGGCGTCGCGCTCGATGCGCTGGGGCGCACGCCCGAGGCGATCGCGGCGTTCAATCAGGCGATTACGCTCAAGCCCGATTTCGCCGCCGCCTATATCAATCGCGGCAACGCGCATCTGCGTCTGGGCGATCCGGCCGCGGCAAAATCCGATTATCAGGCGGCACTCGGCGCCGACGCGTCGAAGGCCGCCTATGCCTGGTACGGCCTCGGTCAGGTCGCGCAGGCGCAAGGCGATATCGCGACGGCACGCGAGTGTTACGAAAAGGCGCTCGGCGTCGATCCCGGCTACACGCTCGCCGCGGCCAAGCTCGCGGGACTCGAAAAAGTGCAACTGCCCAAGAAGCTCGCGCCGGCGGACGGCGCGAGCACGGATACAAGCAGCCCAAGCGATGCGAGCGCCGATAACGCGCCGCAACCCGACCTTCGCCCGAGCGAGGAAGATTTGCCGCCTGTCCGGCAGGGGCCCGTGCAAGTCCAGCTCGGCGCATTCCGCGACAGGGCCGATGCGGCCGCGACCTGGAACCGGCTGCTGACGAATTCCGGCGGTCTTCTGGACGGGCTCACGCCCATCATCGTTGCCGTCGATCTGCCCGAGCGCGGCCGTTTCTACCGGTTGCGCGCCCAGGTGTCGGATGCCAATGCCGCAGCGTCACTGTGCGATCAGCTCAAATCGAAGGGCTTCGAATGCTTCGCGGTAAACGGCTAGTTGCGGGCCGCCCGCAAAGCTGATTTCCTCGGGCCCAATCCGACATTCGATCAGGACAGGAACGCTCATGACGGGTATCACAGCCTATGGCGCTTACATT
>DATIZS010000039.1:0-3292 GCA_035516955.1 Rhizomicrobium sp. | reverse complement strand
GCAGATCGCGCACATGGCGCTCGGCGGGGAAATCCTTGAGATAACCGTAGCCGCCATGCAGTTGCAGCCCGTCATTGGCGATCTGGAAACAAACATCGCTGGCGTAACGCTTGGCCATCGCACACAGCATGGTGGCGCGCGGGTCGCGGCGGTCGAGCGCGGCCGCCGCGTTGCGGATCATCAGCCGCGCGGCTTCGAGCTCCGTCGCCATGTCGGCGAGCTTGAATTGCGTGGCCTGGAATTCCGCGATCGCTCGGCCAAATTGCTTGCGCTCACTCACATACGCTTTGGCTTCTTCGAGTGCGGCGCGCGCCGTGCCCAGCGAACACGCCCCGATATTGATGCGCCCGCCATCGAGCCCCATCATCGCGATGGGGAAGCCCTCGCCTTCCGCGCCGATACGGTTCGCAACCGCCACGCGGCAATCCTCGAAGATCACTTGCGCGGTCGGCTGCGCATTCCAGCCCATTTTCTTTTCTTTTTTGCCGAAGGAAAGCCCGGGCGTTCCCTTCTCGATCACGAGGCAGGAAATGCCTTTCGGCCCGTCCTCGCCCGTTCGCACCATGCAAACATAGATATCGGACACGCCCGCGCCGGAAATGAACGCCTTGGAACCGTTCAGCAGATAATGATCGCCGTCCTTCACCGCGCGCGTCTTGAGCGCGGCGGCATCGGAGCCGGAGCCCGGCTCGGTCAGGCAATAGCTGGCGAGATGTTCCATCGTCGTCAGCTTCGGCAGGAAGCGTTTCCGCTGATCGTCATTGCCGAAGCGGTCGATCATCCAGGACGCCATGTTGTGAATGGAAATGAACGCGGCAGTCGCGGTGCAGCCCGCCGACAATTCCTCGAAGATGATGGCGGCATCGAGCCTTCGCATTTCCGAGCCGCCGACATCGCTCTTCACATAGATGCCGGCAAAGCCGAGTGCTGCCGCCTCGCGCATCGCGTCGACCGGGAAGATTTCCTCGGCGTCCCATTTGGCGGCATTGGGCGCGAGGCGCTCGGCGGCGAAGCGGCGGGCGGCGGCTTCGATCGCGCGTTCGTCGTCGGTGAGTTCGAAATCCATGTCTTTGCTTGCTTTTTCGGAAAATGTCACTACTGTAGTGACATTCATAACCCCGGAGTACCCAATGTCCAGCGTGGGCGCAAGGGAAGCCAACCGTAGCTTCTCCAAGATTCTGAAGGAAGCCGAAAGCGGCAAGACCGTGACCATCACCCGCAACGGCAAGCCCGTGGCGCGGCTGGTGCCTGCCGGCCATAGCCGGACGCCCGGAAAGGCGGAAGAAAAGGCTCTCGCGGAGTTTCTTGCCTTGCTTGAACGAGGCATACCCTTGGGCGGCGGGCCTTACTCGCGCGAAGAGATGCATAAGCGGCGATGATTGCGCTGGATACCAACATCCTCGCTTACGCCTCCGACAATTTGGCGGGAGAGCGGCACCTTCAGGCCACGCGGCTTGTCCGGTCGGCTATCGCGGTGAACGCCGCCGTCGCGGAGCAATGCTTGTTTGAGTTCCTGAACATGTCGGCGGTGAAATCGAAACGCTCAATGAAGGATGCGCTGATACTTGTTCAAGGGTTCGCGTCGCGCCTTCGGGTGCTGTACCCGCCAGGCACGATTATCGACGATGTCTTTCGCCTTCTTGGGCGACACAATTTGAACGTATGGGACGCCCGCATGATTGCGGTGTGCTCGGCCAATGCTTGCAAAACCCTTCTCAGCGAGGATATGCAGGATGGCGCGGCTTACGGCGATGTTCGGGTCCTGAACCCGTTCAACCCGGCCAACGCGCGGCTTCTGTCAAGCGTGTTTGAATCATGACGAACCCCTCCTTTCCCGCCACACGCATGCGCCGGCTGCGCGCCCATGATTGGTCGCGGGCGCTGGTGGCGGAGCATGTGCTGTCCGCTTCCGATTTCATCTGGCCGCTCTTCGTGGCCGAGACGCGCGGGGCCGTCGCGTCCATGCCGGGCGTCGAGCGGCTGACGATCGAGGATGCGGCCCGTGCCGCGGGCGAGGCGGCCAGGCTCGGCATTCCCGCCGTCGCACTTTTTCCGTACACGGATGTTTCGCTGAAAACGCCCGGCGGACGCGAGGCGCTGAATTCGGACAATCTCGTCTGCCGCGCCGTGCGCGCCATCAAAAAGGCCGCGCCCGGGATCGGGGTGATGTGCGACGTGGCGCTCGATCCGTATACGGATCATGGCCATGACGGCGTGCTGGTGAAAGGATACGTCGCCAATGACGAGACGGTCGAAATCCTCGTGAAGCAGGCGCTGGTCCAGACGGAAGCGGGCTGCGATATCATCGCGCCGTCGGACATGATGGACGGACGCGTGGGCGCGATCCGCTCGGCGCTCGAAAAGGCCGGACACAAGAACACGCTCATCATGGCTTACGCCGCCAAATATGCGAGCGCGTTCTATGGCCCGTTCCGCCAGGCGGTGGGATCGGCGAAAGCTCTCACCGGCGACAAGCGCACCTATCAGATGGATCCCGCCAATGGCGACGAAGCGTTGCGCGAAGTGGCGCTCGATATCGCGGAAGGCGCCGACATGGTGATGGTCAAGCCCGGCATGCCCTATCTCGATCTCGTCTGGCGCGTGAAGGAGAAATTCGGCGTTCCCACCTTCGCCTATCAGGTGTCGGGCGAATATTCGATGCTGGTGGCGGCGATCGAGCGCGGCTTTCTCGAGCGCGAGCGCGCGATTCTCGAAAGCCTGATGGCGTTCAAGCGCGCGGGCGCGAGCGGCATCCTCACCTATTTCGCGCGCGACGCGGCCAAGCTTCTCAAAGATTGAGCGCTCAAGCGGAAGTGATGCCGATTGAACGAAAGTTGCGCGCGGCTCCCTTGCCGGGACATGAATCCAGCCGCACACTCCAAGCCTGATGTCCTGGAGGAGCTTTCCATGCGCGTCGCATCGCTTGCCATTGCTTCCGCCGCGGTTCTGCTTTTCTCCGCGAGCGCTTTTGCCGCCGACATCCAAACCGCCTCGACCGGCCAGCCGTCGAAAGACAAGCTCATCTGCAAGGCGCTCTATCACGAAGGCATGATCGTGCGCGGCGCCGTGCAGTGCCACAACCAGAGCTACTGGGACAGAGTCCGCTGGGAGCAGCAGCAGGCCATCATGGACATGCAGCTTCGCGGCGATCTGCAGACCGGGCACTGAGCCTCACGCGTTCGGCACCGTAAAAAGGCTGCGCAGGAGTATTTCGGCGCGCGACGGCAGCACTTCGAGTCCGCCGCGGCGCTGGCCGAGATCGATCACGTTTTCCAGAACCAGCATGGCGAGC
>DATIZS010000038.1:0-6634 GCA_035516955.1 Rhizomicrobium sp. | reverse complement strand
GCTTCTGGCGCATGATCCCTCGCTCGTCATCGAGCTACCGCAGGACCAGCGCGATCTTTTCGTCCAGCTTCTGATCGATCATGCGCGCGCGATGGGGCGCGCGTCCTGCCAGCTTTGTCTCGTCGAGCCGAAATATGAGGCCGACGGGCCGGAAGAACAGGAAGCGCTCAGGCGCTATCTCGCCGAGCGCCACGGGCTCGTGATCGCGCATGCCGATCCGCGCGAGCTCAGCGTGCGCGACGGCGAGGTCTATTACGAGGACATCCGCGTCGACATCGCCTATCGCGATTACGAGATGCGCGATCTGATCGCGCTCGAACGCGAGCTCGGCCGCAAGCTCGACGGCATGCGCCTGCTCTTCCGCGAAAACCGCGTCATCTCTTCGCTCGTGGGCGATTTCGATCACAAAAGCGGCTTCGAGATCCTGACCGACAAGCGGATCGCCGAACGCTTCTTCCCGCCCGACGATTGCCGCCTGTTCCAGCGGCATATCTTGTGGACGCGAGTCGTTTCGGAACGCAACGCCACGCTGCCCGACGGTTCGCCGGGCGATCTGCCCGAATATGTGCGGCGGCATCGCGAACAGCTCGTGCTCAAGCCCAATCGCGCCTATGGCGGCGAAGGCGTGACCATCGGGGCCGCGACCGAGGCGCACGATTGGGAGAAGCTGATCGACCGCGCCATCGCCGGAAGCGCCAACCCGGACGAGACCTGGGTCGTGCAATCGGCGACGAATCTGCCGGTGGCGGAATTTCCCGTGATCGGTCAGGGCGGGCGCGTCTATAGCGAGCCGTTTTATGCGGTGATGGGATTTGCGCCCACCGACAATGGGCTCGGCGTGCTGTGCCGCGTTTCGCAGAAGCAGGTCGTCAATGTCGCCCAGCACGGCGGGATGGCGGCGCTTCTGGTTGGCGAATTGCCGAAGACGCTGGAGATTCCCAAGCGCCCGCTTAAGGGACCCGACAGCGCGAAGGAAACCTTCCGCCGCCAGATCGCGGAATTGCGCCATCTCGAACACACGATATCGCTTCTGGAATGGGATGAAGAGGTGATGCAGCCGGTGGCGGGGCGCGCGCTGCGCGGCGAGCAGGTCGCGACGCTCGAAGGTTTGCGCCACAACATCCTGACCTCCGACAGGCTCGCCGATCTCATCGCGGACGTCGCGGCCGGTTGCGAAGGCGAGGCCGATCTGGCGCGCGAAATCGAGCTTCTCCGGCGCGAGCGCGCTCGTGCCATGGCGGTGCCCGAGGATATCGTGCGCAATCTGGCGGCCGCGCGCTCGCAGACCTTCGCGGCCTGGGAGGAAGCGCGCGAGAAGAACGAATTTTCGATCTTTGCCGTTCCCTTTTCGCAGCTTCTGAAGCTGGTGCGCGAGCGCGCGCAGGCTCTGGCCTCCAACAGCGAACTTTATGACGCGCTGCTCGACGAATATGAGCCGGGCATGTCGCGGGCGCGCCTCGATCCGATTTTCGCGGAAATGCGCGAGCGGCTGGTGCCGATCGTGCGCGGTGCGGCGCCCGCCCCGAAACCGCGCGCCGATCAGCGCTTTCCCGCGGCGGCGCAATGGGAATTGTCGCGGCGCATCCTTGCCGCCATCGGCTTTGATTTCGCGCGCGGCAGGCTCGACGCCTCCGCCCATCCCTTCACCTCGATCGCCGGCGAAAGCGATGTGCGCGTCACGGGCCGCGTCGACGAGCGCGATTTCTGGAACGCCATCCTCACCATGCTGCACGAAGGCGGCCATGCCCTTTACGATCAGGGATTCCGCGCGCGCGACAAGGACTCCCTTCTCGCCGACGGCGCGAGCGCGGGCATGCACGAAGGACAGGCGCGGCTCTGGGAAAACCATGTGGGCCGCAGCCGCGCGTTTTTCGATTTCGTTTCGCCGTATGTGACGGAACTTTTCCCGGGCCTCGGCCGCGCGGAAATCGAGCGTTCGTGGCGCGCAACGAATGCGGTGAGGCCGGGCGCCATCCGCGTCGATTGCGACGAGGTGACCTATCACCTGCACATCATCCTGCGCTACGAGCTCGAAAACGCGCTGCTCGCGGGCGAATTCGCGGTCAGCGAGCTTCCCCATCACTGGGATTCGCGCTCGGCCGAGCTGATCGGCGTGCGGCCCGCCAATGCGCGCGAAGGCGCGCTTCAGGATGTGCACTGGGCGGTGGGCATGTTCGGATATTTTCCCACCTACACGATCGGGAGCCTCTACGCGGCGCAGCTCGTCAAAACCTATTCGCAATCGCGCGATCTCGGCGCCGAGATCCGCAAGGGCGAATTCGCGGGCCTGCGCGGCTGGCTTGCGAAGAACATCTATGAGGCGGGAAACCGCTTTTCCGCCGAAGAGATCGTCTCGGCCGTGACGGGCCTGGGCCTCGACAGCGCCGCCTTTTTCGAGCACATCGCAGCGGCGGAAAAATAGAGGCGGCGGGAAATCCGGGCCGTTCTAACGCGTTGTCAGGAAGCGCGGGCTCCAAGGGGCTGCCCGGCGCACTTTGATATAGTGTGCCGGCGCTAATCCCCCAACCCGACGCTGACCGAAGCGAAGAGGCCGTTGAAGCTCAGCGTTTTCTTGCGCGCCGCGTCGATGCCCACATCCATGGCGTTGAGGAAGTAATCGGCGCGGTAGCCGACGCTGAGCTTGGTGTTCTGGATGCGATAGCTGAGCCCGATCGTTGCGCCGATATTCGGAACCGTGACGGAATGCGACCGGCTGCCCGAATAGTTGCGGTTGTAGAGGGGCTCGTAATGGTCGTTCTGATGGTAGAGGCCGCCGGGCGTCGTGTGGCTGTAGCTGTATTTCGGCTTGTAGTACCGCGCGCTCGTGTGGTGCCGGATCTTCGCCTTCTGCTTGCCGAACAGGACGGCGCCATTGATTCCCCAATCGAGTTCCAGCTCGCCCTTCTCCACATTGCCGGCGAGCGGCACCGTCGCCTTCCAGGTCAGCGACGGCCCGATGCCCTTGAACGTGCGCTCGGCGGAGGCGCGCAGATAATAGCTCGCCCAATGCGGCTGGTAGATCACGTAAGAGGCATGCGGCCCGGCGCCCCACGGATTGGGGAATGTGCTCGAATAGAAATCCGCATTCGGCCGCGCATGCACCAGAACGTCGGTCTTGAACTGGAATCGCGCCACGCGCACGCCCGCGCTGAGCGTGGAGGTGCCGCGCCCGAACATTCCGAGGCCGACATCCTTTCCGGCCTCGAAATCGAGCACCATGTGCCGCTCGGACTGCGTGACCGTCGTCTCGGCGAATTTCGGCGCATATTTCGTGTAGGTCGGAAGAAGGCTCGTGAAATACGGCAGATAGCTCGGATAGAGCGCGGCGATGTGCTCATAGGCGGGATTGGGGAATTTGATCGTCGCGTTCGTCTGGCTGTGCCGGTCGCGCTTGTTGTTGGAGCGTCCATATTTGATGCCGGCCGAGAATTTCCAGTCGCTGCCTTCGGGCTGGAAGGTCAGCGTGCCGTCGCCGCCGAACGTGTAACGCGGCGGCTTTTGCAGCCCGACGGGCGAATTGCCGTCCTTGAACGGCGTCGGCGTGGGCGAAAAGAGCATGAAATCGGGCGCGAACGGTTCGTTGAGGCCGCTGATGGCATCGGCATCGCCGCCGAGCTCGATCCAGATCAGCGGATGGTCGCTTGGCTCGTCCGCGAAAGCGGGCGTGGCCGCCGCCAGGACCAGCGCCGAAGCGCCCGTCAGCAATTTCCAGCGGATGGCGGCGCGGTTGTCGTTCGTGTCGATGAGTTCGCTCATGGTCATCCCCCTCACCAGTTCTTCGTGATGCGCACGCCATAGAGGCGCGGGTCGGTCAGGAAGACGTTGGTCGTCAATCCGCTATCGTCGCTGTTCAGGAAGTCGCCGGTGATGGCCGTAACATCGAAGACGTTCTTGACGTAGCCCATGACCTGCCAGCCATTGGCGCTGGTCAGGATCAACGCGACATTGGTCGTCGAATAGCCGCGTATCTTGTCGTATGGCCGGTCGTTGAAGATGCGCGCGAAGCTCTGCGACTGCCAGTAGAAATCGCCGTGCACCGTGCCCGCCCAATCCTCCGACAGCGGGATCGTGTATTCGGCCGACAACGATGTGGTGAAATGCGGCGCGTTGGGAAGCTCGTTGCCGCCGAGATTCTTGGCAAACCCGTTGCCGCCATTGAGAGCGGGCTGATCGGGATTGAAGCCCGGATAGGCGCAGCCGGGATTGGAATAGGGATCGGGATGTCCGGGCGTGAAGCCCAACTGTTCGGTCGGACAGGGCACGTAAGGCAATTGCGTCGCGGGATCCCAGTCCAGATTATACGCATGCGAACAGGCGAAGGCGGCGTTGACCGGGCTCTCGTCGCTGACTTTGTTGTAGCGCGACAAGATCACTTGCGCCACCACGTAATCCGGCAGGATGCAATTCGATGCCTGCGTGGCGAACGGCTTGATCACCATCCAGCCGGGCATTCCCGCCGTGCGGTCCATCAGATCGACGGATTGCTGGCCGTTCTTGACGCGGGTGTCTTCGTAGCCGCCCGCGAAATTGAATTTGAGGCCCGGAAGCGGCTCCCAGCTCGATTCCAGCTCGGCGCCTTTCACCGTGGCGTTGAAGTTCAGATTGATAGAGGTGCGGTCGACGATCTCGGAAATCTGATAATTCTTGTAGTCGTAGTAGAAGATGTTGCCGTTCAGCGTCAGCGCGCCGTCGGCGAACGTGTTCTTGCTGCCCAGTTCGAAGGCGTCGATGAATTCCGGCTTGAAGGTGAGCGGATGCACCGGAACGCCGACTTCGCCGCTACCGGGATCGACATTTCCGCCCGAAATGGCAAGACGAAGCAGGGCCGCGCCCGGCGGATTGGCGCCGCCCGCCTTGTAGCCATGCGCATAAGAGCCATAGATCAGCGTCTGATCGGAGAAATCGAGCTTGGGCGTCCAGTTGGCCGCCGCGCGTCCCGTCCATTCGCCCCATTGCTGATCGACGACGCCGATGGAGGGATAGCCGTAACCCTCGGTCACGACCTCGCTCGGAATGTCGACGAAGTGTTTCTTGTCCTTGGTCCAGCGCAATCCGCCCGTGAGCTTCAGATCCGGCGAGATGTCGTAATAGGTTTCGCCGAACAGCGCATAGGATGTGAGGACATAGGGGTTCTGGCTGAGGAAATAATTGTGTCCCTTGTTGTTCGGGTGGCTGATGGGATTGGGATCGACATAGACGCAAACCGACGTCGGCTGGCCGCCGCCTTCGAATGGATCGGGAAACGTCCAGCCGCCGCGGTCGTCGAGGCATTCGCTGTTGTCCGATACCCCGGGAACGTAGAGATCGTGCGGCCCGCCGCTGTAGAGCGCATAGATCGTGAGCGCATTGATGAAGACGTAATAGTTCTCCTCCGTCTCGTAGTGCATCACGTTGCCGCCGACGCTGAAATTCAGCGGCCCCTTGTAGTTTGAGGCGAGGCGGAATTCCTGGCTCACCTGCCAGGCGTGCTCGTCCGAGAGGTCCTGCGCCACCAGCCGGTTCGCGCAGCCCAATTGCGGATCGCAGAACATGAGATCGTTGCCCACGATCGAATGATGTTGAGGCGTGTCCTGAAAGTTCTTCTCGAAAAATCCCGGGCTCGTGTTGAAACGGTTGTAGTCTTCCGTGGACCACAAATAATCCTCGTTTCCCGCCGTTTGCGAAGTGAAGGTCAGGCCGGGCGAAACGTCGTAATCGACGTTCAGTTCGATCGTGTCGTTCTTCGCGCGATAGTGCGGATCGATGGTCGATTCGATGACGCGCAGATTGCGCGATTGCGTCGTGCTGGCGTAGGGATCGACATTCTCGTTGACGAAGCCGCTGAGCCCTCCCGCCACGACGTAGGGAAGCGAAAAGCCGTAAGGCACTTCGAACGCGTCGGCGGAATAGAGTCCCGTCGGCAGGCAGGTTTGGCCCATATAATTCTGGCCGAACTGGAGCGCGCCGTAGAGCCCGGCGACCGGCGCCGGAACAGGCACGCCATCGATCACCGTGGGCGGAATATCCGTCTTGCAGAGCTGTTTCGCCGTGCGCATGCGGTCGTCGTTTTCGTCGAAATGTTCCCAGACCACATAGGCGCGTATGCTGTCCGTCGGCTTGTAAGAAAGCGTGGCGCGCATCGACCACAGATCGCGCCCGTCGATGGGATCGCCGGTGATCTTGTTGATCGAATAGCCGTCGCGCTTGGTCCATTCGCCGGCCACGCGCAGATCCATGCGGTCGTCGAGAATGGGGATATTGACCATCGCCTCGTAACGGCGATTGGTGAAATTGCCCCAATCGGCGGAGAGCATGGCTTCGAACTGATCGGTCGGCTTTGCCGAAATGACGTTGACAACGCCTGCTGTCGCGTTGCGGCCGTAAAGCGTTCCTTGCGGGCCGCGAAGAACTTCAACTTGCGAAACGTCGTAGAATTCCTGCTCGAAGAAATGATTGCGGATAAAGGGCACGTCGTTGAATGCAACTGCCACCGCCGGATCGGTCGTCACCGAAATCGCCTGCGTGCCGATGCCGCGGAGTTCGATGTTGTAGCCGGTGAAGTTCGTTTTCGAGAAAGTGAGGTTCGGAACTTCTTTCACCAGATCCGGCCCGCCGGCGATCTGGCGCGACGTAAGCTGTTCCTGCGATAGCGCGG
>DATIZS010000037.1:0-4512 GCA_035516955.1 Rhizomicrobium sp. | reverse complement strand
CGAGCGCCCGGTTGTCGCCCTCCGCCTCGCCAGTGCCCATCATCGCCTTGCCCATCTCCGCCATCACCGAGCGCACGTCGGCGAAGTCGAGATTGATCAAGCCCGGCATGATCATGAGGTCGGTGACACCACGCACGCCCGAGTGCAGCACATCGTCGGCCATGGCGAAGGCCTGCGCGAAGGTGGTGCGTTCGTTGGCGACGCGGAACAGGTTCTGGTTGGGGATGATGATGAGCGTATCAACGAAAGCCTGAAGCTCCTCGATGCCGCGCTCGGCCACCTGCATGCGCTTCTCGCCTTCGAAGGCGAAGGGCTTGGTGACGACGCCGACCGTGAGCACGCCCGCTTCGCGCACCGCGCGCGCGATGATGGGAGCAGCGCCGGTGCCCGTGCCGCCGCCCATGCCGGCGGTGATGAACACCATATGCGAGCCGTTCAGATGCTCCAGAATCTCGTCCAGAGATTCTTCGGCGCCGGCGCGGCCGACATCGGGACGCGCGCCCGCGCCCAACCCTTCGGTGATGCGCGCGCCGAGCTGGATGCGGCGCTCGGCCTTGGATTGCTGTAGCGCCTGGGCATCGGTATTGGCCACGATGAAATCGACGCCTTCCAGCTTCGAGGCGATCATGTTGTTGACCGCGTTGCCGCCGGCGCCGCCGACACCCAGCACGGTTATGCGGGGACGCAATTCCCGCGTCTCAGCGGGTTTGAATTTGATCGACATGTCCACTCTCCTGATTGTTGTCGCGTTGTCCCCGCGCATTCCCAACATATTCTGTCTTGTTCATTCGAAGATTCCTCCGAGCATGCGGCGGAAAAAGGAGTTACCTCCTTTTTGCGGCGCGTCCACGGAATCGGGATTGAGGGCTTCGGGCGGCATGGTCGCGCCCGCCATCAGAAGCCCCAAGGCTGTCGCGTAATCGGGCCCGGCCGATGCGGCGGGCAGGCCCGGAAGGGTCTGCGGCCGGCCGATGCGCACCTGTTTGTTGAGGATGCGCTGCGCGAGCTCGCGCATTCCGGCGAGCTGGCAGGCGCCGCCGGTGATGACCGCGCGCCGTCCCGCCGCCACGTCGAAACCGCTGGCGCGCAGCCGCTGGGCGACTTCGCCCAGGATCTCTTCCAGACGCGGCTGGATGATGCGCGTGAGCATCGAGCGGGGCACGCGCTGCGCATCATTGTCTTCGCCCATCTGCGGCACGGCGACCATGTCGGTTCCGCTTTCGATGTCGCCCAGCGCCGCACCGTAAAGCGTCTTGATGCGTTCGGCGGCGGAGACGGGCGCTGCCAGCATGCGCGCGAGATCGGCGGTGACATGGGCGCCGCCCATCGGCACCGCATCGGCATGGACCATCTCGCCCTCCATGAAGACGGCGATCGAGGTGACGCCTCCGCCCATGTCGATGACGGTGGCGCCGAGCTGTTTTTCGTCGGCCGTCAGCGTGGAAAGCGCGCTCGCATAGGCCGAGAACAGCGCGCCCGCGACCGAAAGGTGGCAGCGCTCCACCGCGAGCTTCAGATTCTGCAAGGGCGACGGTTTCACCGCCACGCCATGCATGGCAACGCCGATGCGCTGGCAGAACATCCCGCGCGGATCGCGCACGCCGCGCGCTTCATCGACCACGTAAGTGGTGGGGCGGACCTGGATGATCTCGTAGCCGTCGAGCGTGCACCGCGCGCGGCCCTCGCGGATCAGCGCATGCAGATGCGCGTCCGACACGAGCGCACCGTCGAGCGCGATCGCGGCGCGCGCATTGACGCTCGTTGGCGAACCGCAGGAGACCGAAATCAGCACGTTCTGGATGCGTGTGTCGGCATGGTTCTCGGCCGCGGCCACCGCCTCGCGGATCGCTTCTTCGGCCTGCTCCAGCCCCGTGACGGTCCCCGATTTGATGCCGTGGCTTTCGCGCAACGCGGCGCCCACGACGCGCAAGGATCCGGGCTCGGCGCGTCCGATGAGGCAGACGACCTTGGATGAGCCGACATCGAGGACGGTGACCAATCCGGTGCGGAACGAGCCGCCCGCATTCGCCGTGCGTATGCGTGTGGTTTCGCCCATTATGCCGCGCTCTCCTTTGGCCGTTTGTGCGCCGGCGGATGCGGACCGCCCCGCAGCTTGAAGAAATAATTGTCGGGCGAGCGCAGATCGATCTCGCCGATGTCGCGCGTCAGCACGCCCTTGTCGGCGATCAGCGTTTCGAGCGCGTCGAGCTGCTTTTGCCAGTTCTGTTCCGGAAGCTTCACGATCACGCCGTCATCGAGCAGCAGGTTCCAGCGCCGCCCGGAGACGCGCTGCATGGCGCGCAGATGCGCGGCGATGACGGTGTGGGTCGAGATCGCATCGACGAGATCGGCGCCGCCCTTGGGGACATCGCCGACGAAGAGCGGCAGATGGGGGAACGCCGCCGCCTGCACATGCACGATCGGCGCACCGGAACGCTCCACGACGTAAAGACCATGCGTCGATTCCCACAACGCGAAGGGAAGTTTCTCGACCAGGCTCACCGAAATCGAATCGGGATAGGTGCGGCTCACTTGCGCGTCCGCGACCCAGGAAAGCCGCGTCAGCCGCGCGCGCGCCGCCTGAAGATTGGCGCCGAAGATCGACTGGCCGGGCTGGAAGCCGAGCGCCGCCAAAATCATCCGTGGCGGCGTGCGGCGATTGCCCGAAAGATGCACGGAGGTGATCCCGAAGCCGGCATCGGAGGCGACATCGTCGAGCGTGGAATTCGTCCAATGGATGGCGCGCCCGACATAGCCGCCGATGAAGAGGCCGGCCAGCAGCGCCGTTGCCAGGAACGCGGCCGACATCATCAGCATCGGCCTGCTGATCGCGAGCTTTTCGCTCACCGCGCGCCACAACCGATACAATGCGCCCTCATTGCGCTTGCCGCGGCGGCCGGAATGCCCGCGCGGCGCCGAAGCGCGTGGGACGCGCGCGGATCCGCGTTTCGCCTTGGCGCTCGCGCGCGCCTGTTTGCGCGGGCGTTCTACCGGTCGCATGAGGCGTCCTCCACGATCCAGCGCACCAGCGCGCGGAAATTCATGCCGTGATAGGCGGCTTGTTCGGGCACCAGCGAAGTCGGTGTCATGCCCGGCTGCGTGTTCACTTCGAGCAGGATGAGACGGTTCTTCTCTTCGTCGTAGCGGAAATCGGCGCGCGAGACGCCGCGGCAGCCGAGCGCCTGATGCGCGCGCAAGGCAAGCTGCAAGGCTTCGTCGGTGGCGGTCTTTGAAATTTTCGCGGGGATCACATGCTCCGAACCGCCCGCGGCATATTTCGCTTCGTAATCGTAGAACGCGGTTTTCGATACGATGTCGGTGACGGCGAGCGACTTGTCGCCCATCACCGCGACGGTAAGTTCGCGGCCGGGCACGAATTCTTCCACCATCACGTCGTCGCCCAGACTCCATTTGTCGCTGCCGAGTTCGCCGGGCGGACGATTGTCGCCGGGGCGGATGATGAAGACGCCGACGCTGGAGCCTTCGCTCACGGGCTTCACCACATAAGGCGGTTCCATCAGATGCGTGCGGCTCGCCTCGCGCCGGTCGGCCACGATGCTTTTGACGATGGGAAGGCCTGCGGCGCGGAACACGTCCTTCGCGCGCGCCTTGTGCATCGCGAGCGCAGAGGCGAGCACGCCCGAATGCGTGTAGGGAATGCCCATGAGTTCGAGCAGACCTTGAACGCAACCATCTTCGCCCCAGCGGCCATGCAGCGCATTGAAGACGCAATCGGGCCTGGCGCGTTCGAGCTGGTCCGCAAGATTGTCCTTCGCATCGATCTCGACCACGTCGAAACTTTCGTCGCGCAAGGCGCGCGCGCATTCGCGGCCCGACACGAGGCTCACCTCGCGTTCCGCGGAACGCCCGCCAAGCAGGACGGCGACGCGGCTGTAACTCATGGCACGCCCACCCGCTTGATTTCCCATTCGAGCGCGACGCCCGATTTCGCCTTCACGCGGGCGCGCACTTCTTCGCCGAGTTTTTCGATGTCGGCGGCGGTCGCATCGCCCGTGTTGATGAGGAAGTTGCAGTGTTTCTCGGAAACCTGCGCGCCGCCGATCTTGAGACCGCGGCAACCGGCTTCGTCGATCAAAGCCCACGCCTTTTGGCCGAGCGGATTTTGGAACGTGGAGCCGCCGGTTTTCGATTTCACCGGCTGCGTGCTCTCGCGCTGTTCCACCAGCGCGTTCATGCGCGCGCGGATTTCGTCCGGCTTGCCGGGTTCGCCCCGGAACACGGCTTCCACGAAAATATAATCCTGCGGCACGCCCGATTGGCGATAGGCGAAATCCATGTCCTTCAGATTGAGAACGTGCTTTTCGCCTTGCCCGTCGAGAGCAGTGGCCTCGATGAGCACATCCTTGATCTCTTTTCCGTAGCAACCCGCATTCATGCGCAGCGCGCCGCCGATGGTGCCCGGAATGCCGCGCAGGAATTCGAGACCGGCAATGCCAGAATCCGCCGCCGCGCGCGCCACTGCCGCATCGAGTGCCGCCGCGCCCGCGCGGA
>DATIZS010000036.1:0-6349 GCA_035516955.1 Rhizomicrobium sp. | reverse complement strand
AATATCTGCTGACGCGTTTTCCGCTGGAGGCCGGTGTCGCGCCCGGATTTCGCGTGCTCGACGATCAGACGGCGCGCGAGCTGGCGCGCGAAGCGCGCGGCCGCGTGCTGGAACAGGCCGGTTCGCACGCGGGACCGCTCGGCGAAGCCGTCGCCCGTCTCGTGACGCAAACGAGCGAAGGCCGGTTGCAGCAGGTGTTCGATGCCGTGCTGGGCAGCGACCGGCGCAAGCTGGAGCGGTTCTTCACGAGCCTCGACGGCGATCTGGCAGGCGCCGCGCGCCGGGCGCATGGCGCGGGCGACGGCGATACGGTTGAAAGCATCGCATCGGAATTCCGCGCCGGGATTTCCGGCGGCGAGATCCGCGCGGTGATCGATTGGTTGTCCGGCGGCGGCAAGACGGACGTGAAATATGCCGATCTGCTCGCGGAATTTCTCGCCTGCGACGCGGCGCCCGACGCATTCGCGATCCTGCGCGAGATATTCCTCAAGACCGACGGCGAAGCGCGCGACAAGCTCGCGAGCAAGAAACTCGAAGATGCGAACCCGGCGCTCTTCGCGCGATTGGTTTCCGTCGGAGCGGATTATGTGGACGCCGACGAGCGCATGCGCGCGGCGACTGCCGCCTCGCTCGCGGAAGCGGCGCTGATATTGGCCGATGCGGTGCGCAAAATCTTTGCGGAGGAAAAACGCCTGCGCGGCGTGCTCGATTACGACGATCTGATCGCGAGCACGCTGGCGTTGCTCGAGCGCGGCGACGCGGCGGCCTGGGTGCTCTACAAGCTCGACGGCGGGCTCGATCACATCCTGATCGACGAGGCGCAGGACACGAGCCCCGAGCAATGGGAGATCGTTCGCGCGCTGACGGGAGAATTCTTCTCCGGCGAAGGCGCGCGCGACGCATCCCGCAAGCCGCGCACGATCTTCGCGGTGGGCGACGAGAAGCAATCGATCTTCAGTTTCCAGGGCGCCGATCCCGTGCAGTTCGACATCAACCGCAGGCATTTCGAAAGCTTCGCGAAGAACGGCGGCGGGGAATTCGTGGGCGTCGAGCTTGCGACCTCGCGCCGCTCGGCGCCGGAGATCCTCGCATTCGTCGACGAAGTGTTCGCCGATGAATCCGCGCGCGAGGGATTGACCTCGGCGGGCGCGGCCGTCGCGCACAAGGCGCATCGCGAAACCGCGAAAGGCCGCGTCGAATTCTGGCCCGCGATCAAACCGGCCGAGCGGGCGGAGCGGGACTGGTGGCGCCCCGTCGATGTGGCGTCGCAATCGAGCCCCGTCCGGCTGCTGGCGCAGCGCATCGCGGCGAACATCAAGAATTGGACGGACGGGAAAACGCGCCTTCCCGGCCATGACGCGCCGATCCGTCCCGGCGACATCATGATCTTGATGCCGAGGCGCGAGCCCTTCGCGAGCGAGATCATCCGGCAATTGAAGGAGCGCGGCGTTCCGGTGGCGGGCGCCGATCGCATCAAGCTGCCCGAGCAGATCGCGGTGATGGATCTGATCGCGCTCGGCCGTTTCGCGCTTCTGGCGGAAGACGATCTCAATCTGGCGGCGCTGTTGCGCTCGCCTTTGATCGGTATGAGCGAAGAGGAATTGTTTTCGCTTTGCGTGGGCCGCAAGGGATCGCTGTGGCGGGAATTGGTCGCGCGGCGGGAGGAATTCGCGCTTGCCTATGAATTCCTGAGCGAGATGCTGGCGCGCGCCGATTTCACCGCGCCCCATGAATTCTATGCCCATGCGCTCGCGGCGCGCGGCATGAAGAAGCGGCTGCTTCAGCGGCTCGGGCCGGAGGCCGAAGATTCGATCGACGAGTTCCTCTCGCTCGCGCTTTCCTATGAAGCGCTCAACAGCCCGTCGCTGGAAGGTTTCCTGCACTGGATCGAGCGCGGCGAAGCCGAGATCAAGCGCGACATGGAACGCGGGCGCGACGAAGTGCGCGTGATGACGGTGCATGGCGCCAAGGGGCTCGAAGCCGATATCGTCATCCTGCCCGACACCACGACGCTGCCGGACGCGCCGGGCAAGCGCGGCGCGCTTCTCCATACGGAGAACGGCGTCGTCTTTCCGGCGAGCGAGGCGAAAGCGCCGCGCGCGGTGACGGCGGCGAAGGCGGCGGCCGAAGCCGAAGCCATGCGTGAGCGCCGCCGGCTTCTGTATGTGGCGCTGACGCGGGCGAAGGACCGGCTTTATATTTGCGGTTTCGAAAACAAGAAGGGCGTCAGCGAAGGAAGCTGGTACGAGCTTACCGAGCGCGCGGCGCAGTCGCTCGGCGTTCCCGTTCGACATGGCGAGGAAACGCGCCATGTGATCGGCGAGGCGGATCTGGAGAAATTCGACCAGCCCGTCCTGCCCTTCGCCGGGCGCACAGCACTTCCCGATTGGGCGCACACGCCGCCGAAATCCGAGCGCGCGGCCACGCGCATCATCCGCCCGTCGGATGCGCTCGACGAACCTTCGGTGTTTTCGCCGCTGGGTGCCAAAGGCGAAGCGCGCTTCCGGCGCGGGCTTCTGGTGCATGATATGCTGGCACGGCTGCCGGATATACCGCCCACGGAACGGCGCGAAAGAGCGCTCGCCTTTCTTCAATCGCGAAAGGTCGAGGCGAGCGAAGCGGAGTCGCTCGCCGATCATACGCTCGCTGTCATCGATCATCCGGATTTCGCGCAAGCCTTCGCGCCGGGCTCGCATGCCGAAGCGCCGGTCTTCGCCGATCTGCCGGAACTGGGACGCATCATCGGGCGCATCGACCGCCTCGCGGTGACGGACGGGCGCGTGCTCGCCGTCGATTTCAAGACCAACCGCCCGCCGCCCGCCGGCATCGAGGAGGTTCCGAAGATATATGTCGCCCAGATGGCGCTTTATCGCGCGGCGCTGGCCAAGATATTTCCGGGCCGGCGAATCGCGGCCGCGCTGGTGTGGACCGAGGGCCCCAACCTCATGGAGCTGCCCGAGGCGCTTCTGGAGGCGGAAATCGGGCGTATCCGCGCACGCCTTGACCATGACGAGGGGCGTTCCTAGATTCCATCGGCTGGTCACCAATCTCCCAAGGATTTGCCGATGTCCGCTCCGCTCAAGGTTTCCGACGCCTCCTTCCAGGCCGATGTGCTCAATTCCAAGAAGCCGGTCGTGCTGGATTTCTGGGCGGAATGGTGCGGGCCCTGCCGCATGATCGCGCCGGCGCTGGAGGAACTGGCCGGCGAGCTCGGCGACAAGGTCACCATCGCCAAGATCAATATCGACGAGAACCCCGGCATTCCCACGAAATACGGCGTGCGCGGCGTGCCCACGCTGATGATCTTCAGCCAGGGCCAGGTGGCGGCGACCAAGGTCGGCGCGCTGCCGAAGTCCAAGATCAAGGAATGGATCGAAGCCTCGATCTGATAGCTCAGATCCGCTCGAAGACTTTCCGTTCGATTTCCTGCGTCTTGCCGTTCGACCGGATCATCAGGAACCGGCCGCTCCAGGTGGCGCTCGTCATCCAGCGGCCCTCGATTTCCGTCGCTTCGCTGCTGAGCGTGCCTTCATATTGCACGCTGCGATAACGCGGGCTCGAACCGTCATAGGTTTTCGTGAAGGTGATGAGGCTTCCGTTGCGCGTGCCGAGCAGCGTCGCATAAAGCGTCTGGCCCTTTTCCGGCCCGATCGGGCATTCCTCATGCGTCGAGCCCGACAGCCAGCTTGCGGATTCGATCAATGTCGCGCCGAACATCACGCGCATGTCGCGGCTGGGGTAGGTGTAGAGCCCCTGCCAGACGCCGGTGAGATTCTCCGGCATCAGGAATTCTCCGCGAGAACCTTTCCCGCCAGATAGAGCGAGCCGCAGATCAATATGCGCGGGTTTCCTTCGTTGGGCCGCGCCCGCGACCAGGCGGAAATCTGCATCATCGCATCTTCGAGATCGTCGGCGGGGCTGGCCTCAAGGCCCGCTTCGCGCGCCGCATCGTAAAGCTCGCCCGCGCCGCGGCTCGCCTCTTCGCCGGGAATGGTGACGGTGACGGCGTGGCGCGCCAGGCCCGCGAAGGGCGCGAAGAATCCGGCGGCGTCCTTCGTCTTCAGCATGCCGGTGATGAGATAGAGCGGCTTGGAGCTCTTCTCCTCGAAATCGGCCATGGCGCTGGCGATGGCATGGGCGGCATGGGGATTGTGCCCGCCATCGAGCCAGATCTCCGCACCCTTGGGCGCGAGCTCGACGAGGATGCCGCGCGTCAGGCGCTGCAGGCGCGCGGGCCATTCGGCGCGGGTGATGCCGTCTTCGATGGCGCGCTCGCGGCCCCAATTCTGGCGCGCATGGCGCAGCGCCGCGATTGCCGTTGCCGCATTCTCGATCTGATGGGCGCCGGGCAAACGCGGGCTCGGCAGATCGAGCAGGCCTTCGTCATCCTGATAGACCATGCGGCCATGTTCGCCATGGGCGAAGAAATCCTGGCCATAGGCGAAAACCGGCGCGCCAAGCGAATCCGCCGTACGCAGGATCACATCGCGCGCCTGATCTGCTTGCGGGCCCACGATCACGGGGATGCCGGGCTTGATGATGCCGGCTTTCTCGGCGGCGATGCCGGGAAGTTCGTGGCCCAGAAATTCCTGATGATCGAAGCTGACCGGCGTGATGACGCTGATTGCGGGCTTCACCACATTGGTGGCGTCGAGCCTGCCGCCCAGCCCCACTTCCAGCACCAAGGCGTCCGCCTTGTGGCGCGCGAAAGCGAGAAACGCCGCGGCGGTGGTGATCTCGAAGAAGGTGATGGGAAGATTTTTGTTCGCGCGCTCGCATTCGTCGAGCACGGCGGCGAGCTCGTCTTCGGAGATCAGCGTTCCGGCAAGGCGGATGCGCTCGTGGAAGCGCACGAGATGGGGCGAAGTATAGACATGCACCTTCAGCCCTTGCGCCTCCAGCATGGCGCGCGAATAGGCGCAGACCGAGCCTTTGCCGTTGGTGCCCGCGACATGGATGATCGGCGGCAAATGCCGCTCGGGATGGCCGAGGGCTGCGAGCAACCGCTCGATGCGGTCGAGAACGAGATCGATGCGTTTGGGATGAAGTGCGAGAAGCCGGTTGAGGATGGCGTCGCTGCTCGCGGCAGCCAGGCTCATGATGCGGCCTTGACGATGGGGGGATTGGGCTTCGTCGGATTGGCGCTGACGATGGCGGGCGCCTGGCGCATGCGCGGCCGCGGGCGCTTCAGCATCAGATGCACCACGCGCGACAGCGTGGCGCGCAGATCGTGGCGGTGCACGACCATGTCCACCATGCCGTGATCGAGCAGATATTCGGCGCGCTGGAAACCTTCGGGCAGGCGCTCGCGAATGGTTTGCTCGATGACGCGCTGGCCGGCAAAGCCGATGAGCGCGCCGGGCTCGGCGATCTGGATGTCGCCCAGCATCGCATAAGACGCGCTGACGCCGCCAGTCGTCGGATCGGTGAGCACGACGATGTAAGGCAGTTTCGCCTCGCGCAGCATGTCGACGCCGATGGTGACGCGCGGCATCTGCATCAGCGAAAGGATTCCTTCCTGCATGCGCGCGCCGCCGGACGACGAGAAGAGAATGAACGGACGCCGCTCGGCGACCGCGGCCTGCATCGCCTGCACCAGCGCCTCGCCCACGCCCATGCCGAGCGAGCCGCCGAGGAAATCGAAGGGCTGGACGGCAACCATCACATTCATGCCGTCGAGCGTGCCGCGCGCGGCGGAGAGCGCTTCGTTGCGCCCGGTTTTGTGCCTGGCGTCTTTCAGCCGGTCCGTATAGCGGCGCTCGTCGCGGAAATGCAGCGGATCGGCCGGCACCTCGGGCTGCGGAAGTTCCTCATAGACGCCCGCATCGAAGATCGCCGCGAAGCGCTCGGCCGGGCCGATGCGCAAATGATGATTGCATTGCGGGCAGACATTCTGCGCCGCCTCGAGATCGCGGTGGAAGATCATCTCGCCGCAGGACGGACATTTCTTCCAGAGATTCTCCGGCGTCTCGGCCGCGCGGCCCGCCATCAGGCTTTTGATCCGCGGGCGGACGAAATTGGCGATCCAGTTCATGGCGTCATCCTAGCACGGTTCAGGCCCGCGCCGCATGCACGGATTGTGCGAGCGCTGTGCAAAATTTGAGCACGTTCTGCGCGAGTTCCGCGCGCGCGGCGCCGTTTCTTAAGCCTTCGGCAATCTGTGTGACAATGGCCGAGCCCACGACCGCGCCATCGGCGAAGCGTGCGATTTGGGCGGCCTGTTCGGGGGTCTTGATACCAAATCCGACGGCGACCGGTAAGTGCGCCTTCGCTTTGATGCGCGCGACCGCTTGCTCGACTTCGGCTTGCGCGAAATCTTTCGTGCCGGTGACGCCCGTGATAGAGACAT
>DATIZS010000035.1:0-2468 GCA_035516955.1 Rhizomicrobium sp. | reverse complement strand
CCGGCACCCGGCGGTATCTGCGCGGCATTGCGATCACGAGTTTGGTGGGCTCGCTCGCCACCGCGCCCTTCGCCGCATATCACTTCGACCGCGCCACGCATTACGCGGTGCTCGGCAATCTTCTCGCCATGCCGGTCATGGGCTTCGTTACCATGCCTGCGGCGGCGACGTCGGTGATGTTGTCGCCCTTCGGGCTCGATCGCATTCCGCTCGAGATCATGGGACGGAGCATCGAGGCGATCCTGGCCGTGGGCCGATGGGTCTCGCAACTGCCCGGCGCCGTGTCGATCACCGCGGCGTGGCCGCTCGCCGCCATCGTCCTGATCTCGCTCGGCGGATTGTGGATCGCGATCTGGCGCGCGCGTTGGCGTTGGCTGGGCGCCGCTCCAATGATCCTGGGCCTCGCACTGGCGCTGACCGCTTCCCAGCCCGATATCCTCATCGCGCGGGACGGCAAGACCGTTGCGGTGCGCGGCACGGATGGCGTCCTGCGTCTCCTCAGCAAGCCTTCCGACAAATACTCCGCCGAGGAATGGCTGAAGCGCGACGGCGGCGAACCCAATTTCGCCGCGGCGATTGCGGGTCCGGGGCAGGGCGTGCGCTGCGATTCCGAAGGCTGCATCGCGCATGCGCGAGACGGGGTGCTGCTCGCGTCTTCGCTCAGGCCGTCGGCGCTCGCCCAGGATTGCGCGACGGCCACGATTGTGGTCAGCGCCTCTCCGACCCGCGGGCTGTGCGCCGGACCCAAGCTCGTCATCGATCGCTTCGACGTGGCGCGCAACGGCGCCTACGCCATCTGGCTCAGCGCCAACTGGCGCATCGAAACCGTACGCGACGCGCGCGGCGAGCGGCCGTGGAATCCCGCGCCCCGGCAGCGCGCCCGGTAGCGCCGGATCAGTAGCGCCGGATCAATCCCACGAGCCGGCCCTGGACCCGTACGCGATCGGAGCCGTAGAGCCGCGTCTCGTAAGCAGGATTGGCCGCTTCGAGGGCGATGGAGTCGCCCCGGCGGCGGAGCCGCTTCAAGGTCGCTTCCTGCTCGTCCACCAGCGCCACCACGATCTCGCCCGTATTGGCGGTATCGCATTCCTGGATGATCACGGTATCGCCGTCGAGGATGCCGGCGTTGATCATCGAATCGCCGGTTACCTCGAGAGCATAGTGATCGCCGCGGCTTACCATGCCGCCGGGCACCGGGACCTCTGCGACCTTGTTCTGGATCGCCTCGATCGGCGTACCGGCCGCGATCCGACCCAATACGGGCACGGTCACCGAGCCTTCGCCATCGCCAGCACGGCGCGGGGCGCCTGCGTGACGGGCATCCGAGGACGAAGCGCCGCGGCCACTGCGCATGCTTGCATGGGAGAGGCGCTGGGCCTGGCTGCGGGTCGTGGCCGGACGCTGCGTCTCCGCGACGTTCTCGGGCAATTTCACAACTTCCAGAGCGCGGGCGCGCTTTTCCATGCGCTTGAGGAAGCCGCGCTCCTCCAGCGCCGTGATCAGGCGGTGGATGCCGGACTTCGACTTGAGGTCCAGCGCATCCTTCATTTCGTCGAAGGAAGGGGGAATGCCGGTTTCGCGCACCCTTTCATGGATGAACATCAGCAATTCGTACTGTTTGCGCGTAAGCATCTGCCTCTTTCTCCCGTTTTCCGGCCTAGCCTGGGAATCAGGCCGAACAAATCCGAAACGACGGAGAGGTGTTCTACTTTAGTTCCGAATGCCCGTCAATACCCCCGGAACTGGCAGGGATTGCGGCCGTTTTCCGAGGGTGAAGAGGGGCTTTTCGGCGGCCAATCCGGCCTCTTGGAGAAGACAGGAATGACGAAAATCGGAAAGACACTCACAGCCGCGTTGATCGGGGCCGGCGCCCTCGCCATCAGCGCGAGCAGTGCTTCGGCCTATGTGGTGTGCAACCGCTGGGGCGACTGCTGGCACACCCACGACCGCTACGCCTATCCATCGGGCTTCGGCATCGTGATCCATGGTGACGACTGGCGCTGGCGCCATCACGATCACTACCGCTGGCACGAGCATCATGGCCGCGGCTATTGGCGCAACGGCGTCTGGATCACGTTCTGATCCGTCGTGTGCAATGCGAAGGCCGGAGGCGGCGACGCTTCCGGCCTTTCTCATTCGAGGGGCAGTATTTCGACGCGCTCTCCGGCGTGGATCTCTTGGGCGTGCGGCGGCCGCACGATCAGCGCCGACGCCTCCGCCAACAATTTGAGCATTGAAGAGTCCTGGACAGCGAACGGCTCGACCCAAAGCTCTCCATCACGAATTGCTGTTTTCGCGCGGATATAATCCTGGCGCGTGTCGTTGGCGGGCAGTTCTCCTGCCAGTCTCGCGAATGCCGTGTCGTCGCGGGGAGCGATGTCAAGCATCGCTTCGATCGCCGGTTTCACGAACAAGAGCGAACAGACCAGCGAGGACACCGGATTGCCCGGAAGCCCGATCAAGGGCGT
>DATIZS010000034.1:0-4322 GCA_035516955.1 Rhizomicrobium sp. | reverse complement strand
CGATGATCGCCCATCATCACGACGAAGGGATGGGCGGGATCGTGCTTGACCTGGAAATAGGCCTCGCCCTTTTCGAGCCACACCAGACGCTGATCCGTCGTCATGCGCGCGCGCACGATCGTGTCGGTGTTGAGCTCGATGCGGGTTCCATCCGCGAAGCCGATGGTTTCGTGGCCGCCCACGGGCGTCGAATAGACGCGATCCTGCGGACGCACCGAGAGATTGGCCGCGCCCGCGCCGATGGCCGCGATCACGCCGATGACGGCCGCGATACGCAGCATCCACGGCAGAACGCGCGAAGGGGCGGGCTCCATTTCGGGCGCGGAGGGACCGAGCGCGGCCAATCTTTCGGTGCGGCTCCACATCGCGCTCTGCCGCCAATAGGCGATGCGATGGGCTTCCGACTCATTCATCCAGGATTCGAAGGCGGCTTCGTCTTCCGGGGAACGCTCCCAGAATTCGCGGCGCTGCAGCCACCAGGCCGCGCGGCTATCGATCTCGTTGGCGCGCGCGTTCATTTGCGCTCCCCGTCGCGCGGATCGGGATCGCGCAGGAGCATGTTGGTGAGCGCTTGCATGCCGTTGGCGAGATGCTCGGAGACGGTGGTCTCGGCGATGCCCATGCGGCGCGCGATCTCGCGGCCCGTCAGCCCGTCGATGCGGCCGAGCAGGATCGCTTCGCGCGAGCGCGGCGGAAGTTGATCGAGCGCGGCTTGCAGCCTGCGCAATTCGTCGCGCGCGATCGCGTTGCGCTCGGGCCCCGGCTGGTCGAGCGCCACGCCCAGCGCATCGAGATCGGCCATCACTTCGATGGGAATGACATGCACCTTGCGCAGGCGATCGATGATGAGATTGCGCGCGGTCACGAAGACGAAGGATTTGGCCGGCGCGGGAATGGATTTGCGCGCCGCCTCGCACACGCGGATATAGATTTCCTGACGGAGGTCTTCGATTTCGCCCGCGTCGCGCCAGTTGCGGCGGAGATACTGCATCAACATCGCCTCCAGCGGCAGAACCTCGCGCACGAACCAAGCCTCCACCTCGGACGCGGTCATCGCCGCATCCACCTGGCGCAGGTCCGTGTTTTCACGACCCGATTCCGGTTTCTCTGCCATCCCCCGCGAACGTCCCGCCCTTCGAGGGTCTAAATTACGCTACTAAGACGTAGCCCGGCCGGAATGTTACGGATGGCGCGCGCGAAAAATTTGAGGCGGCGCAAAACCGCCGGTTCGGGCCGGCGCGTGCGTTGCAGCAAAAATTTTCTAACCGGGCGGGAGATCGGCCTTCAGCCGGTAGCCCACGCCCTGTTCGGTGAGGATGAGCCGGGGCTGCTCGGGATCGCGCTCGAGCTTCTGGCGCAGCGAGCGGATATAGATGCGCAGATATTGCACGTCGGCCTCGCCGCCCCAGAGTTCGCCCAGGATGAATTTGTGGGTCGCGACCTTGCCGGCATGAGCCACGAGCAGACGCAAGAGATCGTATTCGCGCTTGGTCAGCTTCACCTCTTCGCCGCGTACGGTCACGATGCGGCGCACGAGATCGACCGTGAGATCGCCGCTTTTGAAAATGGGCGCTTCGCCTTCGCGCTGCAGGCGGTGACGCACGGCCGCGCGCAGACGCGCCATCAATTCGTCCATGCCGAAGGGTTTGGTGACGTAATCGTCCGCGCCCATGTCGAGCGCCTTGACCTTGCCCGCTTCGTCGGAGCGGCTGGACAGCACGACGATGGGAACGGCCGAGCCTGCGCCGCGCAACTCGCGGATGACGTCGAAGCCGCTCGCGCCGGGAAGGCCCAGATCGAGAATGAGAACGTCCACGCGGGCGCGCTTGAAAACCGAAAGTGCTGCCTCGCCGCTTTCGGCTTCGCTCACCACATAGCCTTCCGCCGTCAGCGCCGTGCGCAGGAAGCGCAGGATGCTGGGCTCGTCATCGACCACGAGCACGCGCAAAGGCCCGGTGGTCATCTTCTGCTCCGTCATCGATCCTTCCGGTGTTGGGCGCGGCCCATATTACGCGAAGCGGGGCGCGCCCGCACGGCCTCAGATGTCGCCATATTTCCCGATCAAATCGCGGTAGAAGGCAATATTGGCCTCACGCGCTTCGTCGAGGCTTTCGGGATAGGCGCGCGCGGCGGCGAGCGCGGCATCGCCGATCTCGGGAGATTTCAGATAGACCGGCCTGTGCTTGAAGGAAAACAGACCCGACTTGAAAGGAACGCACAGGACCTTCCTGTTCAGCAGCGTTGCCCAATAGACGCCGTGATAGGTGTTGGTGACGATGAATTCGTGACGCGCGAGGAATTCGAGCTTCTCGGTCAGGTTTTTCCCGCGGTTGCCGGTCGTGAGAATCTCGCCGCCCGGCGCGATGGCGAGCGGCACATTCATGTGCTGGAAAAGGCCGATGCGCCGGTCCGGCCTCGTCGCCCGCAATTTGAAAAACGCGGGCGCCATGCAGGAGGCGCACGGCACCCAGCGGTATTTCTGGTTTTCGCTGAAGGCGCGGATGCCGACGTCATCGAAACCGTCGAACCAGGTCCCGAAAAGCTCGTAGTCCTTTCCGGAATCGAGGATCGCGCCGCGCTCGCGCACTTCGTCCACGCCCACGCCCCAGGCGATGAGCTTGTAAGGACGATCCGCCCGCTTGAGCCGCTCGATATGCGCCTTGAAGAAGCTGGTGCCGAGACCGCCGCCGCCAACGACTACGATTTTCTCGTCCGCGAAATCCTGGCGCGCATCGATCAGGTCATAAACCGTTGACGGCCGCAGCGGAAACCAGCGGAAGGGCGCCGACCACCAATCGCCCACATTGTCCGGGTCTGCCCTGAAGACCGAAGCCATTGGCGCACCGAAGATCTTGAGGAATGCAAGCCGGCCGAGCGCGATGGGTTGGCGGGCGGCATCGCGCGAGGCCGCAAATCGGAGATGGCGCCCCCAAGGGGAATCGAACCCCTGTTTCAGCCTTGAGAGGGCCGCGTCCTGACCGCTAGACGATGGGGGCGCACTGGCCCGCTTATACCTTCGCCCCCTTCGCGCGGGCAAGGCGAATGGGCGCGAAGGCCCTGGCGCCATAGACGAAGGCCGCGATCTTCGCCTTCTTGTCCTTTCCGACGGCCGCGATCAGCCAGACGAAATCCTCTTCGCCGGCGCCCGCGCGGTCAGCGGCCGAGGGTTCGCTCACGCCGTTCGGATGGGAATGGTAGCAGCCGATGATGGTGTGTTCCTTCTCGCGCGCGGCGCGAAGCAGGCGGATATGTTCGGCTGGATCGATCTCGAAGCGGTCGGGCGTCTTGGCCACGTTGCGCGTGGAATGGATGGCCGCGGCGACGGCGGTGTTTCCGTCGCGTGTGCCTTCGATCAGCCCGCAGCATTCGCCCGGATAGGCCTTCAGCGCTTCCTCGGCGATCCTGTCGCGCAGCGCTTGCGGCATGGACAGCGCGGAGATCATTTCGCCTTGCCGGCGTCCTGGGGCTTGATCTGGCCGACGAGCCGGCCGTTCTGGGTATCGATGATGTCGATCTCGTCGCCGGCCGCGCTCCTCACATGCAGGACGAGGCGGTTGTCGCCGAGCTGGCTGGAGACGATCTTGGCGCCCGGCGCAAGCGTGAAGAGAACGGGGCCGCCCGTCGCGGGGCTGCCGCCGCGGCCCGTGAGCTTCACCGCGAACCCCACGATCAGAAGCGCAAACGCGATCAACAGCAGCACGCCAAGCAGGATGACGGCGGCCCTGGCGCCGCGGTAGCTTGCGCTCGCCTTATAATTGTCGGCGGGTCCGGGCGTGACGTCTGACACGAAATCCTCCGTAAGCGAAAAGCTCCGCACCGCCCATGCCGGCGAGAGCGACGCGGGGACGCGCCTCGACCGTTTCCTCGCGGGCGCGCTGCCCGAACTCAGCCGCTCGCGGCTACAGCAACTGATCGCGGAAGGCGCGGTGACGCGAAACGGCGCGACGATAAAAGACGGCAATACACGGGTCAAACCGGGCGAGAATTTCCGCGTGGCGATCCCGCCCGCCGTGCCCGCAGCACCGCAGGGCCAGGACATTCCCCTGAATGTCGTTTATGAAGACAAGGACCTCATCGTCATCGACAAGCAGCCGGGCCTTGTCGTGCATCCGGCGGCGGGAAACCTCGACGGCACGCTCGTCAATGCGCTCATCGCCCATTGCGGGCCCACGCTTTCCGGTGTCGGCGGCGAGGCGCGGCCGGGCATCGTGCATCGCCTCGACAAAGATACGAGCGGGCTTCTGGTGGCGGCGAAGAACGAACGCGCCATGACGAGCCTCGCCAAACAATTCGCAAAACATGCCATCGAGCGCGCCTATCAC
>DATIZS010000033.1:0-4589 GCA_035516955.1 Rhizomicrobium sp. | reverse complement strand
CCATCATCCAGGCGGGCCACGGCCTCGACAGCACCATCCCCTCCGACATCACGAGGGGCGATCAGCTCTATCAGAATCTCTATTCCCAATTCGCGCCGGACGTCTCGGGCGGGGCGCGCGCCATCGCGATCTCGCTGACCGATCAGGCGACGAGCGTGATCGGCGCCCATCAGCGCGAGCTTCGCATGTATGCCGGCAAGGAATCCGCGGCCACGCTTTGGGGCCAGGAATTCGTGCAGCGTTTCGACAACGCCACCAACAATCCCAACGGCTATCGCGATTCCGGCTTCGGCTTCGCGCTCGGCGCCGACGGCGGCACGCCCGCCGATGGCCGTTATGGCGGCGCCTTCACCTTCTTCTCGGGCGACATTCTGGAGAAAGTGCCCGCCCAGGTGAAGACGAGCACCGAATGGTACATGCTCTCCGGCTATACCGACTGGCGCGGCAGGGGTCTGTTCTTCGACAGCCAGTTGACCGTGGGCTACGGCTCGCTCCGGGGCCGGCGCAACATCTATGTCGACGACAAGGACGGCAACCGCCTCCTCACGCGCACCGCCAGCGACAGGCGCGCGAGCCTCATGGCGGCGGGCGGCTTCTCGGGCGGCGCGGTCTTCAATTGGGGAACGCTGGTGGCGATGCCGCAATTCAGCACCGACGTGCTCACATTGCGCGAAAACGGCTACACCGAAACCGGCGGCGGCGACGGCATGGATCTCGCCGTGCAGCCCTATTACACCAAATCGTGGCGCGGCTATGTGGGCTCGACCTTCCGCGAGGACGTGAAGATCGGCAGCGTCTATCTGCAGCCCGAAGTGCGCATCGGCTATCGCTACGATTTCCTCGCCGATCCGGTGAAGCTCAAGGTTCACTTCGCCGCCGATCCGCTGAATTCGGTCGCGGCCGGCCAGCCCTTCCAGATCACCGGGCCCGATCCCGCCAAGGGCAATTTCGTGTTCGGCGCGGGCCTTTCGACGACGACGGCGAACTGGTCGATCGGCCTGTCCTACGATCTGGTGAGCGGCGGCGGCCTGACCCAGCACACCGGCGTCTTCACGCTGGTGGGCCGGCTCTGAGCGTTTCGAGGAAGCGCGTCACATCCGCGTCCGGCGTCGCAAAGGACAGCACGAGCCTGATGAGCGTCTTGCCGTTGCACGAGGGTTCCCAATCGTAGAATTGCGCGCCGCCCGCGCGCAGGCGCGCGACGAGCGCATCGGGAAGGCGCGCGAACACCGCATTGGCCTCGACCGGATTTGCGATCTCCGCCCCATCGATGCGCGCGATGCCTTCGGCGAGACGCTCTGCCAGCGCATTGGATTTCGCGGCGAGCTTCAACCACAGATCGTGCGCCAGATAGGCTTCCAGTTGCGCCGAGACGAACCGCATCTTGGAAACCAGATGGCCCGCCTTCTTGCGGCGGTATTCGAAATCGGCGGCGCCGTTCTTGTCGAAGAATACCACCGCTTCGGCCGCGAGCGCGCCGTTCTTGGAGGCACCGAACGACAGCGCGTCCACGCCCGCGCGCCATGTGATGTCGGCGGGCTTGCATTTCAGATAGGCCAGCGCGTTGGCGAAGCGCGCGCCGTCCATGTGCAGCTTCATGCCGTGTTTCTTCGCGGTGGCGGCGAGGCTCGCGATCTCATGCTGCTTGTAAACCGTGCCGCGTTCGCTCGCTTGCGTGATCGAAATCACGCTCGGCTTGGGGCTGTGCACGCCGCGCTGGAAATTCGGCAGCGCCGCTTCCACCGCCGCCGCATCGAATTTTGCTCCTTCGCCTTTCAGCATCGCGAGCTTGGCGCCGTGGGTGAAGAATTCGGGCGCTGCGCATTCGTCGGTCGCGATGTGGCTTTCCTCGTGGCAGAACACCGCGCCGTGCGGCGGGCAAAGCGTCGCCAGCGCCAGCGAATTGGCCGCGGTTCCCGTGATCACGGGAAAGACGGCGACCTCGCGCTCGAAAATTTCCGCAAAGCGCTGCGTCAGCCCTTTGGTGATCGCGTCCTCGCCATAGGAGCGCGCGGTGCCCGCATTGGCGGCGGCGACCGCAGCCAGAATCTCGGGCGCGGCGCCATAGGCATTGTCGCTGGAGAAGTTCATCTGCTCGTCCCTGCCGTTAGGATAGCCTAGCCAAGAGGTGGGATTGGTGCAAAATCGAGCCTCAGGGAGAAACGCCATGAGCGATCTGGAAAGCTTCCGCGCCGAGACGCGCGCCTGGCTCGAAGCCAATTGTCCGCCTTCGATGCGCCGCGACATAGGCGATGAAAACGAGGCCGTCTGGGGCGGGCGCAACTTCGCGTTCAAGAATCCGGAGGCCCGGCTCTGGCTCGAACGCATGGGCGCGAAAGGCTGGACCGCACCCACATGGCCGAAAGAATATGGCGGCGGCGGGCTTTCGCGCGACGAAGCCAAGATCCTCGAGCGCGAAATGGCGCGCATCAAGGCGCGGCCCGCGCTTTTATCCTTCGGCATCTGGATGCTCGGGCCGGTGCTGCTCGAATACGCCAATGACGAACAGAAGCGCGAGCATCTGCCGAAGATCGTGCGCGGCGAAATCCGCTGGTGCCAGGGCTATTCCGAGCCGGGCGCGGGCTCCGATCTGGCGAGCTTGCGGACCGCCTGCGAAGACAAGGGCGATCATTTCCTCGTCAACGGCCAGAAGATCTGGACATCCTATGCCGATCAGGCCGACTGGATCTTCTGTCTCGTGCGCACCGACGCGGCGAAGAAACACGAAGGCATTTCCTTCATCCTCTTCGACATGAAAACGCCGGGCGTGGAAGCGCGGCCGATCAAATTGATTTCCGGTCAATCGCCCTTCTGCGAAACCTTCTTCACCGATGTGAAGGTGCCGAAGAAGAATCTCGTCGGCAAACTGAACGGCGGGTGGGAAATTGCCAAGCGTCTGCTGCAATATGAGCGGCAGAACATATCCGCCAGCGGCTTCGGCGGCGCGGGCGGCGGCATCGAACTCGAAGACATCGCCAAACATTATGTGGGCGAAGAGGATGGCCGCATCGCCGATCCCGATCTGCGCGCGCGCATCGCGGCCCATCGCATGGAAGCGAAGGCGTTCTCGCTCACGGTTCGCCGCGTCGAAGAGGAAGCCAAAGCCGGCAAGGGCGTGGGTCCAGCCGTGTCGATCATCAAATATGCCGCCGCGAAATTGAATCAGGATCGTTTCGAACTCATGGTCGAGGCGATGGGAAGCCAGGGCCTCGGCTGGAGCGGCGAGGGCTTCACGCCGGACGAGATCGCGGCGACGCGCCAATGGCTGCGCTCGAAGGGCAATTCCATCGAAGGCGGCACCAGCGAAGTGAACCTCAACGTCGTGGCCAAGCGCGTGCTCGGCCTGCTCGATCATCAGTGAGGCGGCGATGGCGATCCTCACCGAAGAACAGATTCTGTTGCGCGATGCGGCGAAATCCTTCGTCGCGGAGAAGGCGCCGGTCGCCCGTTTCCGCAAATTGCGCGACGCCGGCAAGACGCACGATCCCGCGCTCTGGCGCGACATGTGCGAAATGGGTTGGAGCGGAATCCTGATCCCGGAGGAATTCGGCGGCTCGGGCCTCGGCTATTTCACGCTTGGATTGGTGCTGGAGGAAACCGGGCGCACGCTTGCGCCATCGCCGCTTCTTTCGAGCGCGATTGCGGCAACGGCGTTGCTGCTCGGCGGCGACGAGGCGCAGAAATCCGAATGGCTGGCGAAATTCACGAGCGGCGAGGCGATCGGAACATTGGCGGCCGACGAAGCGGCCCATCACGCGCCCGAAAAGATTGCGCTCTTCGCCGCGCGCGACGGCGCCGATTTCAAGCTGAACGGCAAGAAGGTCTTCGTCGCCGATGGCGGCATCGCCGATGTCTTCGTCGTGCCGGCGCGCACGGCAAAAGGCATCACCTTGTTTCTGGTGCCGGCGGGCGCTGCCGGCCTCACGCGCCGCGAAGTCCACAGCGTCGACAGCCGCAATTTCGCGATGCTCGAATTCAAGGACGTCCGCGCGAGTGAAATCTTGGGGGCCCCCGATCAGGGCGCATCGCTGCTCGATTCCATCCTCGATCGCGCGCGTGCCGCGCTGGCGGCCGAAATCCTGGGTGCGGCGTCGCAGAGCTTCGATGTCACGCTCGATTATCTGAAAACCCGCACGCAATTCGGCCAGGCGATCGGCACCTTCCAGGCGCTGCAGCATCGCGCGGCCAAGATGTTCACCGAAATCGAGCTGGCGCGCTCCTGCGTCGAAGCCGCGCTCAACGCCATCGACAAAAACGCCAACGACATCGCGCAATTGTGCGCGCTCGCGAAGGCGAGGGCGGGCGATCTGTGGCATCTGGTGTCGAACGAAATGGTGCAGATGCATGGCGGCATCGGCATGACCGATGCGCATGATGCCGGGCTTTATCTCAAACGCGCGCGCGTCGCCGAGGCGCTTTACGGCAACTCCGCCTTCCAGCGCGACCGCTATGCGCGGCTGATGGGTTATTAGAGTTGAATTGAATCCGGTCTATCCAAACCCGTCATGGCCGGGCTTGTCCCGGCCATCCATAATCACCTTGCTAGATGTTTGATCCCGGGATTTGATGGTGCACCCTTGTCGCCCGAT
>DATIZS010000032.1:0-12777 GCA_035516955.1 Rhizomicrobium sp. | reverse complement strand
CGTCTCGTAGTGCAGGAAATTGCCGCCGACGCTGAAATTGAACGGACCGCTGAAATTCGAGGACAGGCGGAATTCCTGGCTGAGCTGCCAGGCGCGCTCGGTGGAAAGGTCCTCGATCACGAGGCGGTCGGAACAGCCGAGCTGCGGGTCGCAGATTTCGCCCGTCGGCTGCTGGGAGCCGAACGCGTTGCTGCAGGGGGCGCCGATGCTGATGGGATTTCCGGCGCCGCAATAATAATTGCCGCTCGGGATCAGCCCCCGCGTATTGTACGCATTGTAGACGAATATTCCCGGCGCGGTGTCGAAGCGGTTGTAATCCTCGGTGGACCACAGGAAATCGTCGTTATAGCCGGTGTCGGACGAAAGCGTCAGCGACGGGCCGATATTCCAGCTCGCATTCAATTCCAGCGTATCGTTGTTGGCGACGTAGCGCGGCTCGATGGCCGACTGGATGTTGCGCAAGTTCGCCGACTGGGTCGTCTGGGCATAAGGATCGAGATTGTCCCGCAAAAATCCTTCGAACGAGGCGCCATTGACGAAGGGCAGCGAGAATCCGTTCGGCACTTCGAACGAGTTTTTGGAATAAAGCGAATCCGGCACGCAACCCTGGCTGAAATAGGCCTGGTTCAGATTGAACACGCCGCCCCCGGCGCTCGGCACGGTGACGACCGTTCCGTTCGCGGCGACGAGTTGGCCCGTATCCAGAACGCTTGATGCGCCCGGGCCGAAATCGGTTTTGCAAAGCTGCTTGCCGGAGCGCAGGCGATCGTCGTCTTCCTGAAAATGTTCCCAGATCAGGTCGGCTTCGACAGTGGAAACCGGTTTCCAGCCGATGGTGACGCGGCTCGACCACAGATCTCGCCCGTCGATGGGCTTGTCTGTCGTCTGATTGAAGCTGTATCCGTCGCGCTTTGTCCATTCTCCTGCGATGCGCAAATCGAGCTTATCGCCGACGATGGGCAGATTGACCATGCCTTCGTAACGCCGGTTGCTGTAATTGCCCCAATCGGCAGAGAGCATCGCCTCGAATTCGTCGGTCGGTTTCGCAGAAACGACGTTGACGACGCCGGCGGTCGCGTTGCGGCCATAAAGCGTGCCTTGCGGGCCGCGCAGAACTTCCACTTGCGAAACGTCGTAGAATTCCTGTTCGAAGAAGTGATTGCGGATGAAGGGCGTGTCATTGAATGCGACGGCCACGGCCGGATCGGTCGTCACCGAAATAGCCTGCGTGCCGATACCGCGGATTTCGATGTTGTAGCCCGTGAAATTCGTTTTCGAGAAGGTGAGGTTCGGCACTTCCTTCACCAGATCGGGACCACCCGCAATCTGGCGCGATGTAAGCTGTTCCTGCGACAACGCGGTAATCGCAATCGGAACGGTCTGGATATCGCCCTTGATCTTGGACGACGTGACGACAACGGTTTCCACCCCGCTCGACGATGCGGCCGCAACGCGCTCGCCCAAATCGTGCGCCGCGGGCGCCTGCGGCTTTTTCTCCTCGCGCACGATGACGATGGCGCTGGCTTCGCGGCGCGTGGCGAGCCCCGTGCCGTTCAGGATGCGCGAAAGCGCATAATCGGCCGTCATTTCGCCCGCGGCGCCGCGCGTGCGCACGCCGCGCACCAGAGCGTCGGGATAAAGAAGCTGCTGGCCGGTCTGCGTGGTGTAGCGATTGAGCGCGTCTTCCAGCGTGCCGGCGGGAATGTTGAAATCCTCGGCGCGCGCGGCGGTGGCGATGGCGAGCACCGAAGCGCCGCACACCAAGGCCGATCTCAGATGCTTGAACCCTTTCATTCATTCCCCCCTGTTGCGCGCGGCTCCGCGCCGCATTCGAATGCGTGCGCTCAGCGCGAGAGCACGATCTCGTTTCCCCGGTTTTCGACGCGAAGCCCGAGCATGGTTTCGGCCGCATGCGCGAAGAGCTCGGGATTGGTGGCGCGGAACGTGCCGCCGATGCGCAGCTTCGCCACCTCCGAATCATCGATGACGAGCTGGTTCACATTGTAGCGGTTGATCTCGGCCACCGCGTCGGCGAGCGTCGTGCGGCGGAACACCAGCACGCCGCGCTGCCAGCTCAACTCCGTCGCCACGTCCTTGAGCGGCCTGCGGCTGACGGTGAGCCGCGTGCCGTTGGTCGTGGCCACGTCGCCGGGCGTGAGCAGCGCCGATTGCGCCGAGGCCTGCTTGTCGGACGCATCGAACCAGACACGCCCCTGCACGACGGCGACCTTGAGGCTTGCCGCATCGCGGCGCATGACGAATTCCGTGCCGAGGTCGGTCACGCGCCGGTCGCCCGCGAACACCATGAAGGGATGCATGCGGTCGTGTTTCACATGGAAATAGGCTTCGCCCTTTTCGAGCCAGACGATGCGCTGATCGGTCGTCATGCGCGCGCGGATGATGGTGTTGGTGTTGAGCTCGATGCGGCTTCCATCGGCGAAGGTGACGGTTTCGCGCCCGCCCACCGGCGTCGAATAAAGCCGGTCGTGGGGACGCGCGAGATAGACCATCGCGCCCGCGCCGACGACACCCGCAACGGCCATCACGGCCGCGATGCGCAAGAACAGCGGCAGCACGCGCTCACGCAAAAAATCTATCTTCGGAGGGCGGATGGCGGAAAGCTTCTCTGCCTTCGCCCAGGCTGAATCCACCCGCAGATAGGCGACCATATGGGACGGCGACTGGGCGAGCCAGGAATCGAGCTCGCGCTGGTTCTCCTCGCTCCAATCCGCATGTTCGCGCCGCGCGATGACGAAGGCGGCCGCGCGCGCGCGCAAGCTCTGCGCATCGGTGGCTTGATGGTCTCTCAGGCTCATCGCTTGTCTCCGCCTTCGCCGCCATAGACGAAATCGGCGAGGAAACAGGCGCCGTCGCTCAAATGCCGGTCCACGGTCTTGGGCGAGATGCCCATGCGCGCGGCAACCTCCTGGATGCTCAGGCCTTCGATCTTCTTGAGCACGACGGCTTCGCGGCAGCGCGGCGGCATGCGGTCGAGTGCTGCCTGCAGCCTGCGCAATTCCTGGCGCGCCATGACGCTGCGCTCGACCGCCGGCTGGCTCGCCGGGATGTTGAGCGTTTCGAGATCGGCGACGCTGTCGATGGGCACGATCTGGGCGCTGCGGATACGGTCGATCAGAAGATTGCGCGCGATCGCGAACACGAAAGCGCGCGCCGATTTCGGAATTTCGCGCGATGCGCTCTCATAAGCGCGCACGTAAATATCCTGGCAGAGATCCTCGATGTCGGCCGGATTTCGCCATGTGTGGCGAAGGAACTGCATCAGCGCGCCCTCCAGGGGCAAGACCTCGTTGACGAACCAGTCGTTGACGCCGGGCACGCTCACGGGCGCACCGCAAAACCCGGTGCCGTCACGATCGCTGTCCTGTGTCCCGGTCATCCCCCTGAAAGCCACCTGCTGTTCGAGGGCCCATCTTCCGCCATTCAAGACGGGCGGCGCGCGCCGATCACCCATACGACGCGGGCGCGGACGGCTATTGAACAGGATTTGCGCGTTCGCAGGCGCACAATAATGGCGGGCGCGGGCCGCGGTTTGCCGCGCTTTCCGGCTTCGCTCGCTTACTTATATACGATGCTAATCGCCGAGCCCGACGGAGACCGAGGCGAAGGGGCCGTAGAAGGCGCGGTTTTCCGATTTGCGGGAGTCGATGCCGCCATCCATGGCATTGAAGAAGACATCGGCCTTATAGCCGAAACTGACCTTGAAATTCTCCATGCGATAGGTGAGCCCCAGCGAACCGCCGACATTGGGCACGGTGACGCTGCGCGAGCGCGACCGGTCGATTGGGGTTGGATGGTAGGTGACGGGGCGCGCGGAATATTTGGCGCCGTGGTAGTGGCCTGTTGTTTGATGATGCACCTTCGCGCGCTGGCGCCCGAAGAGCAGCGCGGCATTCGCTCCCCAATCGACCGAAAGTTCTCCCGTGTCGCGATTTCCGGCGAACGGCATCGACTCGGTCCACGAAACTGACGGGCCCACGCCGTGAAAGGTTCGCGTGGCCTGCAACGAGGCCTGATTGCTATGGAAGATTGTGCCCAATGCAAACTTCGACGAGAGAAATTGCGTGCCAACCAGAGATGGAAAATATTTGTAGAAACGATGCCAATCCGGATCGGATCCGAGAGCGGCGTGCGATTTGCTCGCGAAATGAGCGAAGCGCACACCGACACTGAACACCGCCGACGTGTCCTTGCCGCCGAACAAGCCAAGCCCCACATCCTTACCGGCCTGAAAATCCAGGATCATGTGGCGCAGGCTCGTGCGCGCCGTCGTGTCCGCGAATTTTTCGTTTTGCGCGATGCTCACCACTTTGTTCTCGTGCCGGTGAGGCGTCGGGATCAGGGCGGTGCCGTAGGAGTTATAGTAATATTTGGTGAAGTTCGGCGGATTGGTCTGCTGATGGACATTCCGCCTGGCAGCCGAGCGGCCATATCGGACGGCCGCCGAGAATATCCAATCCGAATTTGCGGGCTGGATTGAAATCGATCCGTATGCATCGATGCTGTAGATCGGCGGATGCTCGAATTTCTGCGACGGCGAGAAGATAGCGGGCCGTGATGGCGAATTGGGAAATTCGGGGGCAAACGTTTCCTGGCCGTCTTCGAGATGGCTGAGTTGCCCGCCGAGTTCGATCCAAATTTGCGGCCTGCCGGTATCGTCGGCATTGGCGACGGCACCGGACGAGGCGTAGGCCGACAATGCCAGCGCCGAAGCGCCCGTCAGCAGCTTCCACCTGATGGTTGCGCGATTGTCGTTCTTCCGAATGAGTTCGCTCATGGTGAATTTCCCCCTCACCAATTCTTCGTGACGCGCACGCCGAACAGGCGCGGATCGGTCAGGAACACGTTCGTTGTAAGCCCGGTATCATCACTGTTCAGGAAGTCGCCCGTGATGGCCGTCTTGTCGAATACGTTCTTGAGGTAGCCCATCACCTGCCAGCCATCGGCGCTCGTCAGGATCAGCGCGAGGTTGGTTGTCGAATAGCCTCGCAGCTTGTCATAGGGGCGGTCATTGAAAACGCGCGCGAAGCTCTGCGATTGCCAGTAGAAGTCGCTATGCAGCGTCGCGGCCCAATCCTCGGACACCGGTACCGTATATTCAGCGGACAGCGACGCCGTGAAATGCGGCGCGTTCGGAAGCTGGTTGCCGCTCAGATCCTTGTCGAAGCCCTGCCCGTTGTTCGGCGCGGAATATGGATTGAAACCCGGATAGCCGGCCGGAACATAGGGATTGCCGAAATTGTCCTTGCGGGCGGAATAGACGGGGTTCGCCACATAGGGCGCCTCGGTCACCGGGTCATAGTGCAGCGTATAGGCGTTGCCGCAAGCATTGGCGATATCCGACACATCCACCAATTGGCCGGTGGAGAAGAAATCCGGCGTGTTCAAAATTCCCGCGACGACATATTTCGGGAGAATGCAATTGGAAGCCTGGGTGACGAACGGCTTCATCACCATCCAATCCGGATTTCCGGCCGTGCGGTCCATCAGATCGACCGAGTGCGAGCCCTTGTCGAGCCGCGCATCCTCGTAGCCGCCGGCAAAATTGATCTTGAGGCCCGGCGCGGGCTCCCAGCTCGTCTCCAGTTCCGCGCCTTTAATGTGCGCATCGAAATTGTCGTTGATCGCCGTGCGGTCCACGATGCGCGAAATCTGATAACCCTTGTAGATGTAGTAGAAGACGTCGCCATTCAGCGTCAGCGCGCCGTCGAACAGCGTGTTCTTCGAGCCCAGTTCGAACGCATCGACGAATTCCGGCTTGAACGTCAGCGGATGGATGGGATTGCCGACGTCGCCCGTCAGGAAGGTCAGCAGCGTCGCGCCAGGCGGATTGGCGCCGCCGGCCTTGTAGCCATGCGCGTAGGAACCATAGACGAGAGTCTGATCGGTGAAATCGAGTTTCGGCGTCCAGTTCGCGGCGGCGCGGCCCGTCCATTGCCGCCATTGCTGATTGACGACGCCGGTGACCGGATAGCCGTATCCCCCGACGAGCAGCTCGCTCGGAATATCGGTGAAATGCTTCTTGTCGTCGGTCCAGCGAAGCCCGCCGGTCAATTTCAGATCGGTGGTGACGTTGTAATACACCTCTCCGAACACCGCATAGGAATTCAACACATAGGGATTCTGGCTGAGGAAATAATTGTGACCCTCGTTGTTCACGCGCGAAAGCGGATTGGGATCGATATAGATGCAACCGCCGCCGAGCGGGCTATGCGGCGCAAAGGCATTTATCGTAGCGAAGCCGTAAGGAAGACACGCGCTGTTGTCCGAAACGCCGGGTTGCCATTCCTGCTCTTGCGCCGGCCCATTGGGCGTGCCGCCTGCCGTCGTCGAATAATGTGTGAGCGTATTGATGAAGACGTAATAATTTTCGCTGGTTTCATAATGGAGATAATTGCCGCCCGCGCTGAAATTCAGCGGTCCCGAGAAATTGGAGGCGAGCCGGAATTCCTGGTTGAATTGCCACGATTTCTCGTCCGACAAATCCTCCGCGACGAGGCGATCGGCGCACCCGACCTGCGGATCGCAGAAAACGGCGTCGCCGTAGCACAGCGTGGATTCGTCAAATACCGGCGGCTTGCAGACATCGCCCTGGATGAGACCGAAACAGGCCCCGGGGGAGTTGATTATTTCGAAATCTCCTTCCACGCCCGAACAATGGCCGAAGCCGCTCGGATCCTGCTGCAGGGTATCGAGTTGCCACGTGCTGCCCAGCTCGGCCTGCGTGTAGTAGCGGAAAATGCCGGGCGCGGTATTGAACCGGTTGTAGTCTTCCGACGACCAGAGGAAGTCGTTGTTGTATCCAGTCTGCGACGACAGGGTCAGCGATGGCGACAGGGTGTAGTCGGAATTGAGTTCGAGCGTGTCGTTTTTCGCGCGGTACGTCGGATTGATCGTGGACTCGATGTCCCGCAGATTTCGCGATTGCGTGGTGCTGGCATAAGGATCGAACGTCTGCCGGATCGCTGGATCGAGAATGCCGATCGCCGATGCGTAAGAGAGCGACAGGCCGTTCGGCACCTCATAGGCATCGGCCGAATACAAACCCGTCGGCAGGCAACCCTGGCTCACGTAATAGTCGGGATTATAGGCGCTGACGCCGAAATAATGGCCGTCGAGCGGTATGCCGTCGATGATGGTGGGATTGGGCGCGGTCTTGCAAAGCTGCTTGCTGGTGCGCAGGCGATCGTCGTCTTCCTGGAAATGTTCCCAGATGAGGTCGAAGTGGAGATTGTCCACGGGCTTGAACGCCAGCGTGACGCGGCTCGACCAGAGATCGCGGCCGTCGATCGGCGCGTTCGTCAGCACGTTGAAACTATAGCCATCGCGCTTGGTCCATTCGCCGGCGATGCGCAGATCGGCGCGATCGTCGACGATCGGGATGTTGATCATCCCTTCGTAGCGCCGGTTATGAAAGTTTCCCCAATCCGCGGAAAGCATCGCCTCGAACTGATCGGTCGGTTTCGCCGAAATGACGTTCACCACGCCGGCGGTCGCGTTGCGGCCATAGAGCGTTCCTTGCGGGCCGCGCAGGACTTCGACCTGCGAAACGTCGTAGAATTCCTGTTCGAAGAAATGATTGCGAATGAACGGCATGTCGTTGAAGGCGACGGCGACGGCAGGATCGGTCGTCACCGAAATCGCCTGCGTTCCGATACCGCGGATTTGGATGTTGTAGCCGGTGAAATTGGTCTTGGTGAAGGTGAGGTTCGGAACTTCCTTCACGAGATCCGGACCGCCCGCGATCTGGCGCGAGGTCAGTTGCTCCTGAGACAGCGCGGTAATCGCGATCGGAACGGTCTGGATGTCGCCTTTGATCTTCGAGGAGGTGACGACAACGGTTTCCACGCTTGCCGCGGCGGCTTCGCGCACGGGCGCGACGTCGGCCAATTCGCTCGGGCGCGGCTCGGGCCGCTCGTGCACGACGCCGATGGCGCCGGAGGGCGTGCGCTCCGCGATGAATCCGGTGCCCTTCAGGATGCGCGTCAGCGCGACATCGGCGGCCAGGTCGCCGTGAACGCCTTTGGTGCGCGCGCCCTTGATGGCCTCGTCGGCGACGATGATCTGCACCTGCGCCTGCGTGGCATAGACATGCAGCGCCGTCTTGAGATCGCCGCCCGGAATATCGAATTGGCCGGCTTGGGCCGCGCCCGCGATCGCCGCGGCGCAGGCGCCGCCCGCAAGCACTGTCTTGATCCTCGTCAACGGCCTCATATGCCCCCCTTTTCGCCCGCGCGCTTTCAGCGCGAGATCACCGCTTCGCCTTCGTGGATCGCCACGCGCAAGCCCAGCACGGTCTGCACCAGCCGCGTGAAATCGCCGATATTGTCCGCCTTGAACGTGCCGTCGATCGTCACCTTCGCCGCGTATTGATCGGCGATCACGAGCTTGATCCGGTTGTAACGGTTGAATTGCGCGGCCGCGTCGGCGAGCGTAGTCTTGTCGAACACCAGAAGCCCGCGCCGCCACGCCATGTCGTTGGACAATTCCTTTTCGCTGGCGCGCGTCACGCGCATGCCCTTCGCGGTCGCCGTCGCGACATCGCCCGGCATCAGCAGCGCCACCTGGCTGCGCGGCGGCGCATCGGGCCTGTCGAACGTCACGCGGCCCTCGACGACGGCCACCTGGGTCTCGCCGCGCTCGCGGCGCACCGTGAACTTCGTGCCCAGATCGGTGACGCGATGATCGCCCACCATCACGACGAACGGATGGGCCGGATCGTGATGCACGCGGAAGAAGGCCTCGCCGCGATCGAGCCAGACGACGCGCTCTTCCGTCGTCATGCGCGCGCGCAAACTCGTGTCGGTGTTGAGCTCGATTTCGGAACCGTCCGCGAAATTGATGGTTTCGCGCCCGCCGACGGGCGTCGAGAACATGCGCTCATGCGGGCGCGCGAAAATCGCACTGGCGGCCATGCCCAGCACGGCGACGATGCCGAGCGCGGCCGCGATCCTGAGCAGCAACGGCGCGATATTGCGCGGGCGCGCGGCGGCCTCGGGCATCGCCGGCCCGAAGGCGCTCAAGCGGTCGGCGCGCGTCCAGGCGGCTTCCGCGCGCAGGAACGCGACCATGTGGCCCGGCGAACCGGCGAGCCATTCATCGAGCTTCGCCTGGTCTTCCAGACTCCAATCGGCGCAATCGCGGCGCTCGAGCCATTGGGCGGCTTCGGCGCGCAGCGCGCGCGCCACCTGCGAAGACGATGCGGTTTGCGCGCTGTCGCTCACGGCCTGCCTCCTTCGCCGTGCAGCAGATCGGCGAGCGTATCGATTCCGATGGCGAGATATTCGGCGACGGTCGCTTCGGCGATCCCCATGCGCAGCGCGATCTCGCGCCTTCCCAGCCCTTCGATCTTGCGCAACACGACCGCCTCGCGGCAACGCGGCGGCAATTTGTCGAGCGCGTCCTGCAGGCGCTGCAATTCCTGGCGCGCCATAACGCTGCGGTCGGCGGCCGGTTCGTCGAGCGCGATGCCGAGCGAATCGAGATCGGCCACCGCATCGATCGACACGATATGTTCGCGTTTCACGCGATTGATGAGCAGATTGCGCGCCACGCTGAACACGAACGGCCGCGCCGGCGCCGGGATCTCCTTGCACGCCGCTTCATAGACGCGCACATAGACGTCATGGCACATGTCCTCGACATCGGATTTGTTGCGCCATGAGCGGCGGAAGAACTGCATGAGAGCCGGTTCCAGCGGTAAGACCTCGCGCACGAACCAGGCCTTGGCGTCGGACACAGTCATGAGCGAACCGGCGCCATCTCTGCCGGCACCCTCGCGACCGGTATCGGAAACCTCGGCCATCCCCTCCCCGCCTTTCGAGGGACAGAGTCTACGTGCCTACGGGGAAGAACAATCGGGCGAAGCGAATGTAGGGGTGGCGGATGCGCGATTTGCGGCGGTGCAGCAAGACGATGATCGGATTTGCGCGGGCAGCCGCGCGCTCAGGCCGGAACCGCGTCGAAGGCGATGGTGGTGCGCGTCTGGCTCGAACGGAACGGCACGGTTCCATGCCACATATAAGAGGGGAAGAGCACGAGCCGGCCCGGCAGCGGCTTCACCATGCGGCGGATGGGATCGGAGAAGCCCAGATCGAAACTCGGCTCGCCGAATTTGATCCAGCCCTGTCTCTGCTCCTCATCGGCGACGATATCGGGCAGCGCCACGTAATAACACGAGCTGATCCAGCCGAAGGGATGGACATGGTTGGTGTGGAAGCCGCAATCGGACAGCCTGGCCGACCATGAGCCGGCATAATGGATGTTCTTCGCGCGGCGGCGGAACAGCGGATGATCGCTGTCCTTCGCCATGCTTTCGATATAGGCGGCGAGCGCTTCATCGATGCGCGCGCGCAGGCGCTCGACGAGATCGTGGCCGCGGCCGATGAGATTGTCGTGGCTTTGCGTTCCCTTGCGCAGCGTCTGCTCCAAAGGCTCGCGCGCATCGCCATGCATGGGATCGAGATAGGCGTTGAGATCGCGGTTGAACGCCTCCATGCCGGAATAGCCTTCCGGCGGCGGCAGATCGAAAATCTGCACCATGGATTCGTAATCGTTCAATTCCCGTTCGCGCGCATCGCCGAGCAGCCGCAGCGCAAGGCCCCAGCGCGACAGCGCGCCCTGATGCAGCGGATCGATCACGATGGCGCGTTCGGCGGTCTGGAGCGCGCGTTCCGGCTCTTTCGCCTGCAACAGCGCATCGGCAAGACCGTTCAGCATGCCGACATTCTTCGGCTCGATCTCGATGGCGCGTTCATGGGCCAGAATCGCGTCCGCGAAGCGGCCTTCGCGCGCATGGATCTGACCCAGCATGTCAAGCGGGGCCGCATATTTCGGCATCAGGCTCGCCGCGCGCTCGAACGCCGCGGCCGCCTCGTCATAGCGTTCGCTGCGGAAGAGGAAGCTTCCCTTGAGCAGCGGGACGGCGCCGATATCGGGATGGCGCGCGGAGACTTCGTCGAAGGATTTCAGGAATTCGCCGTCGCGGCCCAGCCGGTAAAGCAGATGATTGAGATCCTGATGGGCATGCATGTTGAGCGGATCGCGCGCGATGGCGCGGCGGTAGGAAGCGAGCGCCGCCTCGTGATCGCCCATATCCTCGAGCGCCTTGGCGCGGTTGTAATGGATCATGGGAAGATTGGGATCGCCGCGCTCGGCGGCATCGAAAAGCGTCAGCGCTTCGCTCAGGCGCCGCTGCTGCTTGAGCGCGACGGCGAGATTGTGACTGAGACCGGCGATGAGGCGCGGATCGCGCGAACCCGCGGCCAGCGCCTGGCGCAGCACCTGCTCGGCTTCCGCGCCCTTGCCCTGATCGGCGAGCACGCCGCCCAGGAATTGCCGCGCAATGAGATGATTGGGCTGGATGCGCAGAGCCTGGCGGAACGCTTTCTCGGCCTGGGCGAAATCGGATTTGATGTGGAGCATCTGGCCGAGCCGCAGATAGGCATCGGCATAGTTCGATTTCAGGCGCACGGCCTCGGCGAAGGCGGCGGCGGCCTCGTCGATGCGCGACTGGCTGTAGTAAAGCGTGCCGAGATTATAGTGCACATGGGCGAGCGGCCTCAGCGCCAGCGCGCGCTTATATAAGTGTTCGGCATCGGCGACGCGGGCCTGGCGCTGGCGGATCAGACCCAGAAGCGCGAGCGCTTCGGGCTCGAGCGGGCGGATGGCGAGTGCGCGTTCGACCGCCGCCTCGGCGGAGCCGAGCTGGTTCTCAGCGATCCGCGCGGCTGCCTGCTGCAGAAGCGGCGCGATGCGCGGATCGGCGCCGGGCGCCGTGAAGCCGGACATGGAAATCCTCTACGCATCCGGCGAAGGCCGGGATGGCGCGAGGATTTCGCGAAACAGCCGCGAGGTCAACGCCCCCCGCGCTAATCGCCGATCCCGACGCTGATGGCGGCGAAGGGGCCGTAAAAGGAACGATCCTCTTTCTTCGCCGCGTCGATGCCGCCGTCGAGCACACCGAAGAAATAATCGGCGCGATAGCCGAGCGTCACCTTCGCCGCCGCGTAGCGCCATGTGATCCCGGCAAAGCCGCCGAGATTGGTGACGGTCACGCGCTTGCTGCGCGAGATGGGCGGCGAAGTGTTCTGATAGGGCGTCGTGAAAAATTGACTCCCGATGAAGTGGTGTTCGGTCGTCTGATAATGCGCCGTCGCCCTTTGCCGGCCGAACAGCAGGGCGCCGTTCACGCCCCAATCGAGTCCGATGCCGCCATCGCCCTGATTGCCCGCGATCATGGCGGAGGCGTTCCAGGAGAGCGCAGGCCCAATGCCTTCGAATTTCCGCTTGCCGTCGAAGGAGGCGTAGAAGCGGTTGTAATGGCAATAGCTCGCGCAATTCGACGGCTGGGACATTATCCCGGCATGATTGGCCGATTTGAATTGCGCAAAGCGCACGCCGAGGCTGACGACGGAAGTTGCGCCGCTGCCGAAGCGGCCGATCCCCACATCCCGGCCCGCCTTGAAATCGAGAATGGTGTGGCGTTCGCTGCTATGCGTCTTGAAATCCTGGAAGGCGCGATAGACTTTCTCGATCCCGTAGAATTCGCTGTAAGGTACGGTCGTGATGTGTTGCAGTTCCTTCGACCGGCCGGTTTGGCCATAGCGGATCGAGGCCGAGAGGACCCAATCGCTGTCCTCCGGCTGGAAGGCAATGCTCGCGCCCTTCTCCCAGATATCCGGCCGCGTCTTCTCGTAGCCCAGATGCGAGACCGCATCGAAAGGCGAAGCGGAGAGGAACAGCGGATCGAAGATCTCG
>DATIZS010000031.1:0-13526 GCA_035516955.1 Rhizomicrobium sp. | reverse complement strand
CCGCCAATTGCCGGTGCGCGAAACGCAGCGTCACGCCGGGCGCAATCTCATGGCCGTTGGCCGCGTCGATATATTTGGCAAACGCATTCGCCGCCGCGAACCAGTGGATCACGGCGGCGGCCAGCAACGCCACCAGCACGGCGACAGGCGCCCAGAGAAAGAAACGATGGGAATATTTCATGCCGCGCTAATCTAGCTGCATCGCGAGAAGCCGCAGGCGATGCAAGTGTCGCACCCCTCGAGTTTCACGTAGGAGGGGCTGGAGCAGCGCGGGCAGAGCCGCGCGGGCGCGCCTTCCGCGGCGACCGCCACCGCGCGCCGGTCATTGGCGGCGGGCGCCTCGCGCGGGTTCATGAATCCGATGTCGATCAGATGCCGCTCGATCACCTCGCCGATGGCCGCCAGCAGCGAGGGCACGTAATGGCCGCTCATCCATTGCCCGCCGCGCGGATCGAACACGGCTTTCAATTCGTCCACGACGAACGACACATCGCCGCCGCGCCTAAACACCGCGGAGATCATCCGCGTCAGCGCCAGCGTCCAGGCATAGGCCTCCATGTTCTTCGAGTTGATGAAGATCTCGAAGGGGCGCCTGCGCCCGTCTTTCACGATGTCGTTGATGGTGATGTAGAAGGCGTGATCGGTCTCGGGCCATTTCACCTTGTAGGTCTCGCCCGGCAGGATTTCGGGCCGGTCGAGCGGGGCGGTCATATAGACGACGCCGCCTTCGCGCCTCGGCGTCGGCGGCACGGGAAGCGGCAGAAGCGGCTCGCTGACGGAGGCTGGCGCTGCACGCGGCACTTCCAGCACTGCGCCCGTCACCGGATTGGGCCGGTAGGTCGTGCAGCCCTTGCAGCCGAGTTCATAGGCCTTCTGATAAACGTCCTTGAAGGCGTCGAAGGAAATATCGACGGGCACGTTGATGGTTTTCGAGATCGACGAATCGATATGCTTTTGCGCCGCCGCCTGCACGGCCAGATGATCGGAGGGCGAAAGCGTCTGCGCGTTGACGAAATAATCGGGCAGCGCTGCTTCCTCGCCGAAGCGGGCGCGGAAAGCGCGGTAGGCGAAATCGGTGACGGTTTCCTCCGCGCGGCTGCCGTCGGCGAGCAGGACTTTGCGCCCATAGGTATAGGCGAATACCGGCTCGATCCCGCTCGAAACATTCTCCGCGAACAGCGAGATCGTACCGGTCGGCGCGATCGAGGTCAGCAGCGCATTGCGGATTCCGTGCTCGGCGATCGTGTCGCGGATCTCCTGCGGCAGCGCGGCGATGAAGGGGCGCGCGAGATATTCGTTCTTGTCGAACAGCGGAAACGCGCCTTTTTCCTTGGCGATTTCGGCTGAGGCCGCATAAGCCGCATAAGACAGCTTCGAAAGCCAGCGCTCGATCAGCGCGACACTTTCCAGCGAGCCATAGCGCGCGCGGCAGAAGATGAGCGCGTCGGCCAGGCCCGTCACGCCGAGCCCGATGCGCCGCTTGGCGAAAGCCTCCGCGCGCTGCTCCGGCAGAGGAAAACGCGAAATGTCGATCACATTGTCCAGCAGGCGCACGGCAATGCGCGCCAGCCGCTGCAATTCCGCTTCATCGAGTTCGGCGTCTTCCTCGAAAGGATGCTTCACCAGCTTGGCCAGATTGATCGAGCCCAGCAGACACGCGCCATAGGGCGGCAAGGGCTGCTCGCCGCAGGGATTGGTCGCCCGGATCGTCTCGCAATAGGAGAGATTGTTTTCGGCGTTGACGCGATCGATGAAGATCACGCCCGGCTCGGCATATTCATAGGTCGCGCGCATGATGCGATCCCAGAGTTCGCGCGCGCGCAGGGTCTTGTAGAGCTTGCCGCCGAATTTCAGCTCCCACTCGCCGTCGTTCTTCACCGCCTCCATGAAGGCGTCGCTCGCCAGCACCGACAGGTTGAACATCGCCAGCCGCCCGGGCGTGCGCTTGGCATCGATGAAGGCTTCGATGTCGGGATGATCGCAGGCGAGTGTCGCCATCATCGCGCCACGTCGCGAGCCCGCGCTCATGATGGTGCGGCACATCGCATCCCACACTTCCATGAAGGAGACGGGGCCAGACGCGTCGGCGCCCACGCCCTTCACCGCAGCGCCGCGGGGACGCAGCGTCGAGAAATCGTAGCCGATGCCGCCGCCCTGCTGCAGCGTCAGCGCCGCCTCGCGCAGATTGGCGAAGATCGAGCCCATGTCGTCATCGATCGCGCCCATCACGAAGCAGTTGAAGAGCGTCACGTTGCGCTCGGTGCCGGCGCCCGCCAGAATCCGTCCCGCCGGAATGAAGCGGTGGCCGGCAAGCGCGCCCGCGAATTCCATCGCCCATTCGCGGCGGGCCTCGGGCGCTTCGGCGGACGCGGCGGCCAGCGCCACCCGCGCCCAGGTGTCGGCCACCTCGCGGTCCACGGGCGTGCCGCCGGCGTCCTTCAGCCGGTATTTCATGTCCCAGATCTGGCGGGAAATGTCGCTCATGCGTCCGTTCCTGCCCGCATGCCGCGGGCACGGTAATTAACAGCGCTGACAGTTAATTTCAAGCTACGTTCTTAGAACGTTCTATGACGGAATCTACCAAATCTTGGGGGCAAAGCGGGGCGGCATACCGTCATCTGCGCCCGGCGGCGAGTAGCCCGGCCGTCGTGGTTTCGATGCTGTCCTGCAGCGCGGCCAGGAAATCCCGGCTCTTGAGACCGGGCGCGATGGGCTTCAGGAACTCGATCACGATGGTTCCCGGTTTCTTGATGAAGCCTGTCCAGAACAGCCCCGAATTGAGCGCCACGGGCACGCATTCCTTCTCGAGCTGGCCATAGAGCGCGGCCACGCCCGGCTTGTAGTCGGCAGCGTCGCCCGGCTTCTTGCGCGTGCCTTCGGGGAAGATGAGAAGCGTGCGCCCTTCGGCCATCGCTTCGCGCGAAGCCGCCGCCATGGCGCGCAAAGCGGATGCCTTGCCGTCGCGGTCAATGGCGATCATGCCGATCTTCTTCACGTACCAGCCATAGAAGGGGATCGAGAAAAGCTCGCGCTTGAGGATGACGGCTGGCGCATCGAGCAGGCGGAACAGCGCCACCGTGTCCCACATGCTCATGTGCTTGGCGGCCACGAGTGCGCCATGGGCGGGTATTTTTCCGCGCACTTCGTAATCGAGGCCGGCAAATATCTTGAGCCCCCAAAGCGTCAATCCGCACCACCAGCGGCATCCGGTGAGCACGACCGCGCGCGGCAAAAGCAGCGCGGGCAGGAATCCGATGTTGAGAACGGCGGAAACCAGCGCGAACCAGACGAAGAAGAGAAGCGAACGCAAAAGCGTCATGGGCGGGAATATCAGGATTCGTCGTGAGCCTCGCCGCGCGCCACGCCGCGGTCAAGGGCGTCGCGCCCCGCATGGTCGAAGCGGGTGAGCACCAGGCTCGCCAGATATTTGGCGTATTCCGCCTGCAGAAGCGCAAAGGCGCGCGGATCGCGCCACCACGACCTGAGGTCGATGCCGTCGGGTTCGACGGGATAGGGTTCGAGCGTCACATCCGGCATTTCGGCGGAGAATTCGGCGAGGCTGCGGGGCATGTGGTAGCTCGCGGTCACCACGACGAGCCTGCGATAATGATGGGCGCGCGCCCAGCCGGCGGCTTCGGTGGCGTTGCCGCGCGTATTCTCTGCCTGGAAGCCGAGATCGGCGCAGCAATCGAATCTCGGGCCGCCATGGACGATGCTCCTCAGATCGCTCTTGGTGGTCGAGGGATGAACGCCGCTGATGAGAAGGCGCTTGCCCACGCCGTGCTCGAACAGCGCCACTGCCGCGTCGAGCCGCGCGCCGCCGCCGGTCAGCGCCACGATCCCATCGGCTTTTTCGAGATGTGCGGGCGCTCGCGGCAGCGTCACCGCGAAGACGACGAATCCCACCGCATAGGCGATCAAAAGCAGACCCGCGAAACGCAGCAGGCCGCCAAAGCGGTGTCTGTGAGGCGCGCCGGGCAAGAACGATCCTTTCCCCGCCAGTCTATAAAAAGGGTGACGCGATTTCAGTAGATTTCGCGCAAGGCCGCGAGCACCGAAAGCCTCGCCGTTGCCCAACCGATAAGCCCCGAAGCAAGCGGAACTGTGGCAAGCCAGAGAAGTTCTTTCGGCGCAAGCGACAAGGGCGGCAGGAACGGCACGGGTTCGAGGCCCACCAATTCCAGCCCGCCCGCCGCGATGAACACGAGCGCGGCAAGGCTCGCGCCTATTGCGGCGGCCAGGAATGCGGAAAACGCATAATGCCGCTCGAAGGCGCGCGCGATGAAGCCGGAATGCGCGCCCATCTGGTGCAGAAGTCCGACGATTTCGTGATGCGCCTGAAGGCCGGCGCGCGTTGCGAAGGTGACGGCGGCGGCGGTGGCGACCGCGATCAGCAGCAAAATCGCATAAGCCGAGAATACCACCGTATCGGCGAGCGATTTCAGCCGGCCGATCCAGTGCGTGTGATCGTCGAGCACGGCATCGGGCGCGACCGCCTTCACCCGCGCCGTCAGTGCCGCCACATCGACATCCGAACCCGGGCGGATCGAGGCGTCAATCAATTGCGGCAAGGGCAGGTCGCTCACGAGCGCATCGGCGCCCAGCCAGGGCTTGACGAGCGCGATCTCGTCGCGTTGCGAGATCGCACCGGCATGGACGATTCCGTCCGTATTCCACAACACTTTGAGAACGGCGCCGGTTTCGCGCGAAAGGGCCGCGGCCGCATCGCCACGGGCGGGCGGAAGGATCTGCACGGTCAATTTTCCTTCGAGGCCCTCGCGCCATCCAAGTGCGGCGCGATTGGCGAGCAGCGATGCGCCGAGCGCCAGCGCCGCCAGAAACGCCATGACCGCGATCACGACGTCGAGCGGGGCAGCACCCCTTTCGCGCGGCAGGATGCGGCCGGACGTTTTCGGCCCGCTCTTCGCGTTGCTCTTCGCCTCGCTCATGCGCGTGCGCTCCGGAGTTCCACCACGCGCCCGTCCACCAGGCGCATTTCACGTGCGCGCGTCGATTCGATCAGGCTGCGGTCATGGGTTGCGATCATCACGGTCGTTCCCAGCCGGTTGAGCTCGGCGAACAGCCTTATCAGCCGCTGGGCGATATCGGAATCGACATTGCCCGTCGGCTCGTCGGCGAGAAGCAGGTCGGGCCGTGCCACCACCGCGCGCGCAATCGCCACACGCTGCTGCTCGCCGCCGGAAAGCGTGGGCGGACGCGCCTCCAGCCGGTCGCCGAGCCCGACCCAGGTGAGAAGCTCGATCACGTCGCTTGCGTAATCCTCGGCGCGCTTGCCGGCGAGCCTCAGCGGCAGCGCCACATTGTCGAAGGCGGAAAGATGATCGAGCAGGCGGAAATCCTGGAACACCACGCCGATGCGCCGCCTTATCGCTGGAAAATCCCGCTTCTTCGTCACCGCCAGATCGTTGCCGAAGAGCGTGATCAGCCCGCGCGAGGGCGGCTCGGCAAGCAGCATCAGTTTCAGGAGCGTCGTCTTTCCGGCGCCCGAGGGCCCCGTGAGGAAGGTGAACGATCCCGCTTCCAGCGCGAAATTCAGATCGCGCAGGACCTCCGGGCCCGGCCCGTAACGCATACCGACATTTTCGAAGCGAACCATCCGGCGACCGAACATAACCGTGCGCGCCGCGCTGACAAGCCCGGCCCGTGACTCCCCGGTGAATCCCTCGAAACTTGCGGGATTTGCGCGCTTCTGCGTATTTTGCTCCGACTCGAAGGGCAGGGCGTGAGATGATTCTCACTTGTCCACAATGCGCGACGCGCTATCAGACCGATGCGGCGGCCTTCCAGCCGGCGGGACGGCGGGTGCGTTGCGCCAAATGCGGCCATGTCTGGTTTCAGCAGCCGCCAGAGGCCGCCGACGCCGAAATCGCGCGCGAGCCCGAAGAGTCCAAGCCCGAGCCGGTGCATTCGGCCTATGTGAAACCGGCCGCCGAGGACCGTTCCGAAGAAGAAGAAGAGGAGCCCGCGCGCAAGGCGCCGCTCAAATTGCCGCTCGGCAAGCTGGGGCTCGTCGCCGGCTGGGCGGGGCTCGTGGCGGCGGTTCTCGTGATCGGCTGGGCGGCGGTGAATTATCGCGAACAGATCGCGTCGCTCTGGCCGCAATCCTCCTCGCTCTATTCGGCGCTCGGCATGAAGGTGAATGCGCGCGGAATTGCGTTCACCGGCGTCTCCCGGCGCTACGAGACCGAGGACGATCAGGTCGTGCTCTCGGTCAGCGGCGATATCGTCAATGTGAGCGCGCGCGAGCTTGCCGTGCCGCAGGTGGTTGTGACGCTGACGGGCAATGACGCGCGCGCGCTCTATCACTGGAGCTTCACGCCCAGCGCCACGACGCTCAAACCGGGCGAGAGCGTGCATTTCCTGACGCGCCTTTCCAATCCGCCCGGTGCGGCGCGCCATCTCGAGCTCAGGTTCGCGGATGCCTCGGGGTGAGCGTTCTTTTCTCCGAGGATGAGATCCGGTCGCGCGTGGAGGCACTTGGCCGGGAGATCGCGGCGCTGAAGCCGGAGATCGCGGTCGCGATTCTTTCGGGCGCCTTCGTCTTCGCCGCCGATCTGATGCGCGCGCTGGCGCGCGAAGGCCTCGACATTCCCATCGAATTCCTCGCGCTGCGCAGCTATGGCGCCGCGCGCGCCGGCGGCGAGATCTCGGTGCGGCTGGGCGCCAGCGAGAACATTTCCTGCAGGCGCGTGCTCCTGATCGATGGCGTGCTCGATCACGGACACACGCTCGCCAAGGCCTGCGAGCTTCTCGGCGGCGCGAGATCGCTTGTCACCGCCGTCGTGGTCGACAAGAGCCGCAAGGACGCGCTGGCAAAAGCCGATTTCGCCTGTTTCACGAATGTCGAAGGCTTCATCGCCGGTTACGGCATGGACGATGCGGGGAAGGGAAGAGGGTTGCCCTATATCGTCAGGGTGGACTAAAAAATAAAATTGTCACGGCCCGCAACTGCGTGCCGCCCAGTTGGGTTCTGCGCGAATTGAGAAGCGAGAACCGGGTGGCCCGCCCGTCTACGCTACGCGTCGACGCGGCAAGTGAGTCTCGCTCGGCACGCCGGAGCTTCAGCGGAGGCGGCATTCGCGGGCCATGACATGGCTTAAAACTCTTTCAGCAGCCGGTCGATATAATCCAGCTCTTCCTTCGGCCTGCCGCGTTCGGCGGCGCGTTTGCGCAGCTCCATCAGGATCGAGCGCGCGCGCTGCAATTCCGCTTCGTCGGGAATCTTCACGCCGCCGCCCGCGCCCGATCCGACGGCGCCTTCCGCGCGACCGAAGGGATCGTCATTGCCGCCCGTGCCCGTCTCGCCCGTGCGCGCCATCAGCGATTTGGCGAGATCGCCTGCGCCTTTGCGCAATGCATCGAGCGCCTGCTGTTCGGCGTTGCCCGCATTGTCGAAATCCTTGCTTCCGAGCGAGCCTTGCGCCTGACCCATATCCTGGCCCGCCTCGCCGAGGCTCTTGGGCACGCCTTGCAGATTCTTCAGCGCCTTGCCGAGGTCCTCGCGCAACTGGCCTTCCTGCTGGGCCAGCCCCTTGGCGCCGCCGTCCTTGGGATCGGCATTGCCCTGCTGCTCGCGAAACGTCTTGTCGAGCAATTGGCGCTGGCGGCCCATGAACTCGCCGAGCTTGCCCAGCGCATCGCTCAGCGCCTTTTCTTCGGGAGACATCTGGCCGCTGCCGCTTCCCTGCGTCATGTGGAGGTTTTCGAGCAGGCTTTGCAGCATCGCCAGCATTTGCGCCGCCTGGTCACGCGCGCCTGATTGCGCGAGCTGCTGGATGGCCTTGAGCATCGCTTCGAGATCCTGCGGGGTCAGCACTTTCGCGTTGGGCGGCAGCGGTCCCGACGATGGCGGCGGATTCTCGGCGAGCGTCTGCATGTAGCGCTTCAGCGCATCGGCATATTTCTCGAGAAGCTGATCGATCTCGGCTTGCGGCGCGCCTTGCGCGAGCGCCTGCGCGAGCATCTCCTGCAGGCGGCGCAATTCCTCGGCCACGCGCGAAAGCCCGCCGCCTTCGATGGCGAGCGCGGTCTGCCACAGAATATCCTCGACATGCTTGATGTCTTCGGGATAGCGCGCCGTCCTCGCCGCCCAATAGGCCGCGCGGATGCTGACATACGCCGAAGTCTGGTTCTGATAGAACTGCTCGGGCGCGATGGTGAGCGCGCCGAGCACGCGCGCCACGAATTCCTTCGCCATCAGTCCGCCGAGCGCCAGATTCTGCCGCTGCTCGATCAGCGCGCGCGCCAGCGGATTGGTGAAGATCTTCGCGGGCAGCGTGAAGCGCGCGGGCTTGCTCAGGCCCTTCTGGCCCGCGCCGTCGCGCGCTTCCAGCGTGATCTCGACATCGAGGCCGGCGAAGGGATTGTCGGTGAAATCCTTGTAGACCGTCTCCGTCAGCGTCTTGGCCGAGATCGAATCGAGCGGCAGATCGACTGCCAGCATCTTCTTGCGGTCTTTCACCGGGCGGATGAGCGCGCGCACGCCGACCACGCCATAATCGTCGCCCGCGGTGAAGGCGAGCTTCACCGAATCGCGTTCGGTGCGCGAAGGCTTCTGCGAAAAGGCGATCACCGGCGGATTGTCGGGCAGCGCGCGCACGCGCCAGCTTCCGAGCGTGGCGCCGTCGCTGCGCACGGCGATCGCGCCATTGGCGGTGATCCTGTACTCGGCGGCGAACTCGCCGCTCTTGCCCTTGAATTCGGGAAGGCGGCGGGGCTTGGGATCGATCGCCATCTCGGGGCGCCCGCGCGCGCCATGCACGCGCATGACGAGCACCGAACCGGTCGGAACCGTGACCGCGTCCTGCAAGGCGTGGCCGAGATAGATCGGCGGCTGGGCGGTATAGTTCGGCGGGTCGATCCAGGCGTCGAGCGCGGCGGTGGGTTTTCCCTCGTAGAGATCGGGCTTGAGCGAATCCATCAGCCTGCGCCCGGAATCGCTCCCCGCCACGATGAAGCCGAGCACGACCGCAAAGAGGACCGCATAGCGCAGCGCATGGGGATCGCGTTCGCGCAAATGCGGCGCGGGCCAGGCGACGCGCAGATTCCTGATCGCCGAAAGCAGCCGCTTCATATGTGCATGCCACAGCGCTTCGGCGGCATGATCGCCGATGCCGGCGCCGATCACGTCGTCGCGTTCGGTGATGGGGCGATGTTCGAGCGCGCTCGAAAGTTCGAGCCTGCGCGCGCCCTCGCGCCAGCTCGGGAATGCGAAACCCCGGAAACCTTCGAACAGCGCGAAACCCAATGCCGCGAGCGCGCCCGCGAAGATCAGTGCGTCGATCTCCCAGGGCAGGATTTCGAAAATGCCGAGCAGCGCTGCAGCTACGAACAATCCGGCGACGGCACTTGCCGGCCACAGCGCCGGCCAGATGCGTTCCCACGCCAGTGCCGCGCGACTCGCGGCCACCAGCCGCTCGACGCGGTCAGCCTTCAAGCCAAGACGGGAGACGATCCAGTTCCAGTAGCGCTTCATCGCTCATCCGGGGCCTGACCACGGCCCATTCGCCGCCCTTCACGAGAATCTCCGGCGCGGGCGGGCGGGCATTGTATGCCGAAGCCATCACCGCGCCATAGGCGCCCGCCGTCATCAGCGCCACGAGATCGCCGCTTTTCAGCGGCGGCAGCGCACGGTCGCGGGCGAAAAGATCGGCGGTTTCGCAGACCGGCCCGACCACATCGTAAACGATCCGCGCGGCGGATGAAGGTTCCGTAACCGGCAAAATATCGTGATGGGCGTCGTACATGGCGGGCCGGATGAGATCGTTCATGCCGGCGTCCAGAATCAGGAATTTCTTCGCCTCGCCCTCTTTCACATAGATGATTCGCGAAACGAGGATGCCCGCATTGGCCGCGATCAGCCGGCCCGGCTCGAAGATGAGCGAGACGCCGAGACCCGAAGTCAGTTTCGCGATCATTTCGCCGTAGGCCGCGGGCGCGGGCGGCGGCTCGTCCGAAAGGCGATAGGGAACGCCGAGCCCGCCGCCGAGATCGGCGCGGGTGATCTCGTGGCCGTCGGCACGCAAACCGGCGATCAGTTCGGCCACGCGCTGGAACGCTTTCTCGAACGGTTCGAGCTCGGTGATCTGGCTTCCGATATGCACATCGGCGCCTACCACCTTCAGGCCCGGCAATTGTGCGGCGCGGCCGTAAGCGGCGCGCGCGCGGCTCCACGGGATGCCGAATTTGGTTTCGGCGGTGCCGGTCGAAATCTTGGCATGGGTCTTCGCGCCGACATCCGGATTGATGCGGATGGCGATGGGCGCGATTTTTCCCAGCGAGGTCGCGACTTCGTTCAGCGCTTCCAGCTCCGGCTCGCTTTCGACATTGAACTGATAGATGCCGGCTTCGAGCCCGAGCCGCATTTCGTGTTTCGTCTTGCCGACGCCGGAAAAGACGATGCGGTTGGCCGGCACGCCCGCCGCCAGCGCTTTCTTCAACTCGCCGCCCGACACCACATCGGCGCCCGCGCCGAGCCGCGCCAATGTTTTCACCACCGCCAGATTGTCGTTCGCCTTCATCGCGAAGGCGACCAGCGTGTCCTTCGGCACCGCCTCGCGGAAGACGCGATAATGGCGCTCGAGCGTCGCCGTCGAATAGCAATAGAAGGGCGTGCCCGCCGCATCCGCGAGCCGCGCGAGGTCGACGTTCTCGGCGTGAAGCCGGCCGTCTTTGTAGTGGAAATGGTTCATTGGCCGATGGGCTGCGGCGGCTTGGAGGGATCCTTCTCGCCCTTGGGCGTTTCCTTGCCGTTGGGCATGACGAGGTCGTTCTTCGTGCCGCAGGAAACGACCGAAAGCGAAATCGCGAGAATGAGAAGAAGCCTGAGGATCATGTCAGTCTCTCCTTCCAATATTGAACCTGCTCGCGCACGCGCTGAGGCGCCGTGCCGCCGAAGCTTGCGCGCGCATTCACCGATGCTTCAAGTGAAAGAACGGAAAACACGTCCTTCGTAATGCCGGATTCGATGTTCTGCATCATGCCGAGCGGCACCTCGGCCAGCGCGCATTTGCGCTCTTCTGCCTGTTTCACGATGGCGCCCGCGATGGCATGCGCCCGGCGGAACGGGATTTTGCGGTTGGCGACCAGCCAGTCGGCGAGATCGGTGGCGGTGGGATAGCCCGCTTCGGCGGCTTTGCGCATAGCCGCGGCGTCCGGCTTCAGATCGGCCGCCATGCCCGCCATGGCGGCAAGCGAAAGATCGAGCGCATCCGCCGCATCGAACACCGCTTCCTTGTCTTCCTGCAGATCTTTCGCATAGGCGAGCGCGAGGCCCTTCATCACCGCGGTCAGCGTAACGAAGCTTCCGAGAATACGCCCGATTTTCGCGCGCACCAGTTCCGCCGCATCCGGATTGCGCTTCTGCGGCATGATGGAGGAGCCGGTGGTGAAGGCATCGCTCAATTTCACGAAGCCGAATGACGGCGACGCCCAGATCACGATCTCTTCGGCCAAGCGCGACAGATGCGTCGCGCAAATCGAAGCCGCCGCCAGATATTCCAGCGCGAAATCGCGCGAGGCTACCGCGTCGAGCGAATTTCTCATCGGATGGTTGAAGCCGAGCGCATGGGCGGTCTGCTCGCGGTCGATCGGATAAGGCGTGCCTGCAAGCGCTGCAGCACCCAGCGGCGATTCATTCATCCGCGCCCGCGCTCCGGCAAAGCGGCCGATATCGCGCGCGAACATTTCGATGTAAGCCAGGCAATGATGGCCGAAGGTCACGGGCTGCGCGGGCTGCATATGGGTGAAGCCCGGCATGATGGTTTCGACATGCGCTTCGGCCTGCGCCAGCAATGCGCGTTGAAGTTCCTGCAAACCCGCTTCGGCGCGTTCGCAGGCATTCCGCACCCAAAGCCGGAAATCGGTCGCGACCTGATCGTTGCGCGAACGCGCGGTATGAAGCCGCCCCGCCGCCGCGCCCGCGATCTCGCTCAGGCGGTTCTCGATATTGAGGTGGATGTCCTCGAATTCGCGGCGGAACGCGAATTTGCCGGCCGCGATCTCCGCTTCAATCTGGTCGAGCCCCTTGACTATCGCGTCCGCATCGGCGCGAGTGATGATGCCCGTGCCGGCCAGCATGGCGGCATGGGCGCGCGAGCCCGCGAGGTCTTCCGCCGCGAGCCGTTTGTCGAATGCGATGGAGGCATTTATCTCCTCCATGATGTCCGCGGGGCCGTGGCTGAAACGCCCGCCCCACATCTTGTTCGTGCTCATGGGTGACCGGTTGAGAAATCCGCTCCTTCTTGCCGCCGCGATTCTGGCCGCGATCGGCGCTGCCGTTCTATATGGGATGCTTGCGCGCGTCCACGCGGTGGGCGCGCCGCCGCCCGCGATTTCCCGTCTCAAGCTGGCGGAAAAACCGCTTGCGGTTCCCGGCGTGGCGTTCACCGACGCAAAAGGCGGCCGCCACATACTTTCCCAATTCAAGGGGCGCTATGTGTTGCTCAATCTGTGGGCGACGTGGTGCACCCCCTGCGTCGAGGAGCTTCCGGCGCTGGCGCAATTGCAGTCCGAGGTGCCGCAGATCACGGTGGTGGCGGTGAATGTCGGCCGCGCGACCCCCGCCGAGACCGCGGCCTTCCTGAAAGCCCACAAGGCGGCGCGTCTCGCCGTCTATGACGATACCGACGTGGCGCTGGTGCGCGCCTTCAAGGCTTACGGGCTTCCCTTGAGCGTATTGATCGATCCGGAGAGCCGCGAGATCGGCCGCGCCGAAGGGCCGGGCGATTGGAACGCGCCCGAAGCGGCCGATTGGTTCAAAGCGCTCGCCGCTCAAAAGCACGCATAGACGGCGTCGATCAGCGCACGATTGCGCGGGTTCTGCCAGCGCGGGCCCATGTCGTTGGTCACATAGCCGAAAGCGAGATCGCAATCGGGATCGCAAAACCCGAGCGAACCGCCTGCGCCGAAATGGCCGAAGGTATTCGGATTGGGTCCCAGCTTGCGTTCGTCCTGCGTGAGCTGGAAACCGAGTCCGAAACGCGCGGTGCGCTGCGTGACGATATCTAGCCCACGCGATTGCTCGATCACCGCGTTCTTCAATGTCTCTTCGCCGATGATGCGCACGCCGCCAATCTCGCCCCAGCGCGCCAGCGCCGAATAGACGCGCGCAATGGCGCGCGCATGGCCGTGGCCGTTGGTGGAGGGGATTTCGGCGATCCGCCATGCGGGCGTGTTCACCCAATGCGCGCCCGAAATACCGGGCGGATTCCAATAGGTGTTCCAGCGCATCAGCGCCATGTCGTCGCCGGGCGGAATATCGGGCATGGGCGCCGCGCTCGGCCAGCGGAATTCGGCGACGCGATGGTGCTCGCTCGCGGGCAAGCCGATGTAGAGATCGGCGTCGAGCGGGCCCGCGATGCTGCGCTGGATGAACTGGCCGATCGTCATGCCGGTGGCGCGCCGCACGATTTCGCCGACAAGGAATCCGAACGTGTTGACGTGATAGCCGAAACCTGTGCCGGGCTCCCACCATGGTTCCTGTCTTTCGAGCGCATGGATCATCC
>DATIZS010000030.1:0-9614 GCA_035516955.1 Rhizomicrobium sp. | reverse complement strand
TTCGCTCAGGAGACAGCGTCGCTTGACGCGCGACGATCGAGAAACCGTGCAACATGCTCTGGCATGAGTTGTTCGCTGAGATGGCGGCGTAACTGGTCGGGGCCGATTGCGCGCAGATCGTCGTTGAAGTCGTCAAGAGTTGGCGAAAGCATGCGCGCTTCGATGCCGTCCTGCCGCGCGCGTTGGGTCAGTGCCGCCGCCGCGCTATCGCCCGCTTCGTCTGCATCGCGCACGACATAGAGAACGCGCAACGATGGAGGCAACAGCATCGCCGCAAGGTGATTGGCGGATAATCCTGCGGCCATCGCAAGGTCGGGCAGGGCATCACGCAATGACAGCATCGTCTCGATGCCTTCGCCCGCCGCGAGAATGTCCTGTGCGGTGCCGAAGCGAACCGCGTTGCCGAGAAGATGGCCCATCGCACGGCGGGGCGTGGCGATGGGAGCCTTTCCGGTACCGGACGGATCGAGCCAGGTGCGATGGATGCCGGTGATCGCGCCATGCAGATCCGTGACCGCTGCGATCAGTGCCGGCCAGGTCTGCGTATCGGCATCGGCATCGGGACGATAATAGCAGCGCGGATGGAATCGCAACGCGGGCAGGGTGGTCAGATGCGTAATCGCGCGTCCGCGCAGATAGGTTTCGCCGAGCGAACAGGGCAGGGGCATCGACATTGCAAACAGGCGCCGAGCCGATTCCGGTGAACCCTGCGGCGCGCGCGCTCGCTGCGGCGTCCACACCGATGGGTCACTCTGCGGCAGGCTCAGAAACGCACGGGCTTCATCCAGCACATCGCGCAAATGGTAGAGATGGCGATTGCGCGCGATGAGGTCGAGCAGATCGCCATGCTCGCCGGTGGCCGCATCCGTCCACTTGCCTGCGGCACCTTTGCCACTCTCAGGACCTTTCAGCCGGACATAGAGACTGCGGCCGACATGATTGTCGGCATCGCCGACCAGCCAATAGCGGCCTTGCCGCCGGCCGTTAGAGAGATAATGCTGGCAGACGGCTTCGGCGTTTCGCGCGAGTTGCTGCGCGAGCTTTGCGGCGGGACCGGGTGCGTTCATATCAGGCGCTCCGATCTTCGATGCCCGTGAGGGGATGGCGCGCAAGCAGAGCGGCAAGAACGTCGGGTCCGTTTGCGCCCGTGGGCACGAAGAGGCGCAGCTTCCAGGCGATGATCTCCGACATCAGGCCGAAGGTCTTGAGCCGGTCCACCATGCCGTCGCTGAATTCCATCAACTCGATGCGGTGCGTCCCCATCACCTTCACCCGGCGAAGCTGCAATCCGTTCTGCAACGTGAGAATGGAGTGCCCGTCAAGCACGGCCGACCACGCTTCCGGCGCTGAGATGGTGTCGCCGGGTCGCGAAAGGGAAATCCCCTACCGGCCGCCCTCATTGTCGGTCCTGCGAATGAAGTCCGCCACATTGTCGTGGAGCTGCTTCAGCGACGCCTCGTTGGCATAGACCATGTGGCCCGACTGGTAGAAATGCGTCTCGATATTGGCCTGCAGCTTCTGCGGAATCTGCAATTGCCGCATTTCGTAGACGCCTTCGTAATAGGGCGTGGCGAGATCGAAATAGCCCGCGTTCAGCATCACCCTGAGGTCGGGATTGTATTTCATCGCCTGCGACAGGTCGGGGATGACGTTGGTGGCCTGCGATTGCTCGGTCTCGGCGCCGGGCGGCTGATGCAGATAATCCCAGCTCTTCCACAATTCGATCTCGGGCTTGTAGGCCTTGCCTTCGCCGTAATGCAGCTCCTTGCGGGCGTAATCGTTGAAGGCCGAAACATAGGCCGACGAGATCGAGGCGGCCTGCGGATCGTAGCCGGCCTCCTTGGAAAGCGGATCGAGCGTGGGCCCCGAGAAGCGCGTGTCGAGGCGCCCGGTCGTCATGTCGTTCGCGTCCTGCAAATTCTTCTCGAATTCGCCGCCGTCGATGCGCAGATTGGCCTTCAGGATGTAGGAGACGGGAAGGCCCGTATATTGATGGAGCTTGGCGGCGATGGCGTTGCGCTGCTTGGCGTTGAGCGCGGCGCCCGCCGAAAGTGCCTGCGCATAATCGCCCATCGCGAAATGCTGCACCTGGCCCAGCAGCGTGTTGAGATCGCCCGGATTGCCGGGCAGCTTGTGATGATACCAGGCCGTCGCCGCATAGGTCGGAAGCGCAAGCTCGTAGGGCAGGTTGACGCCCGGATTGAGTTCCGGCCCGTCCACGGAGAGGTCGAAATTCAGGATCTGCGACAGCATGATCACGCCGTTGAAGTCGACGTCGCGGTCGGTTTCCAGCACGTTGACGAGGGCGGCGTTGCGCGTGGTGCCGTAGCTTTCGCCGAAGAGATATTTGGGCGAATTCCAGCGGCCGTATTTGGAGAGGAACTGGACGATGAATTCGGCAAACGCGTTGGCGTCCTGGTCCACGCCCCAGAATTCCTTTTCCTTGTCCTTGCCGGCGATGCGCGAAAAGCCCGTGCCCGGCGCATCGATGAAGACGAGGTCGCTCGCGTCGAGCAGGCTGTAGGTATTGTTGACGATGTTGTAGGGCGCGGCCGGCGTGTGGCTGTCGTTCGCGGTCACCACGCGCTTGGGCCCGAAGGCGCCCATATGCAGCCACACCGTCGATGAGCCCGGCCCGCCATTATAAAGGAACGTGATCGGGCGGTCGGCGGCGTCGGCGCCGTGCTTGAAATAGGCGACGAAAAACATCGCGGCTTCGGCGTCGGGATTGTCCTTGTCGTCCTGCTGGGCGGTGTCGTCGAAATGGCGTGCATGGACGACGATGGTGCCCGCCACCGCGTCGTAATTGACGCTCGAACCTTCCACCGACACCGAACCGGTGGAATTGGCCTGTTCGGGCGTGAAATATTTGCTCGTCAGCGCCGCCGGCGAGATCTTCTCGGGCTTCTCCGGTTTCTTGGCCGCGTCGTCGGCGAACGCCGATATCGCGGTCGCCCCCACGGCGAGTGCTGCGAAGACAAGCAAAGCCAAAGCCTGGATGTGGCGGATGAAGAAGCGCATGGCGGTCTCCCCTGAAGCTGGCCCGGCGAGGATAGTGGCCGGCGCAATCATCCGTTTCGCGAAAAACGCATGACGGCCGTGCACGCGGCGCCAGCCATTATAGCAGGGGACGGGGGGATTGCAGCGGTTTCGAGGGCTTCAGCGGGCGGTATAGCCGCCGTCGATGACGAGCTCGGAGCCGGTCACGAACTTGGCTTCGTCCGACGCCAGATAGACCGCGCCCCAGGCGATATCGTCGGGTTCGCCGATGTGGCCGAGGGGATGGCGCTCGTCCACGGCCTTCCTGCCGGCCTCGCCCGTGCCTTCCAGGAAATGTTGCACCATCGGCGTCCAGATGAAGCCGGGATGGATGGAATTCACGCGGATCTTGTCGGGGGCATAGATCAGCGCGTCGGTTTTGCTCATCAGCCGGACCGCGCCTTTCGAGGCGTGATAGGGCGGCACGTCCGGCGCGCCGACCAGGCCGTAGATCGACGATAGATTTATGATGCTTCCGCCGCCCGCGCGTTTGAGATGCGGGATCGCATGTTTTGTGAAGAAGAAGACGCCCTTCACGTTCACCGCCTGCACGCGGTCCCATTCCTCTTCGGTGATCTCGTGCGTCGGCTTCACGGTGCCGGAGATGCCGGCATTGTTTACGACGACGTTCAGCTTGCCGAAATGTTTGGCCGCGCCGTTCACCACGGCGGCCACGTCGGATTCCTTCGTCACGTCGCAATGCCAGTATTTGACGGGAAAGTCGCGCGCCTTCAATTCGCCCGCAAGCTTCTCGCCCTCTTTATCCAGCATATCGGCGATGGCGACGGCCGCACCTTCTTCCGCCATTCGCGTGACGATGGCATGGCCCAGTCCCAGCGATCCGCCGGTGACGAGCGCGACTTTTCCGGAAAGACGGTTCATGGCGATCTCCAAAACGTTTTCGGCCGCGAAAGGTTCTGAAATTCTGCGCCCGCGCGCCTTGCGGCAGATCAAATTTCGGCGTGATCGGCAAGAATGAGCGCAATCGCCGCGGTCAATTTCTTCGCCATGGGGATATGGAGGAATTCGTTCGGACCATGCGCGTTTGAATGCGGCCCCAATACGCCCGTCACCACGAATTGCGTCTTGGGGAACTTCGCGCCCAGCATCGCCATGAAGGGAATGGAGCCGCCTTCGCCCATATAGGCGGGCGGGGCGCGGAACATCGCCTGCGAGGCGCGCTCGATCGACTGCTTGAGCCAGGGCGCGGTTTTCGGCGCATCCCATCCCGACTGGCCCGCCTCGGCGTCGAAACGGACGGAGGCGTGATAGGGCGGGGCGCTCTCCAGCGTCTTGACGAGGAGCGCGGTCGCCTTGCCGGCATCGAGCGTCGGCGGAAGGCGCAGCGAAAGTTTCGCCGTCGTGAAGGGCAGAAGCACGTTGCCGCCATGAAGCGGCAGCGGCAGGCCCTCCATGCCGGTCACCGCGAGCTGCGGGCGCCATGTGCGGTTGAGGATCAACTCGCCCAGATCGGACGACATCGGCTCGGTGCCGCCCGCGAAGGGGAATTTGTCGTAGACCGCATCGCCCAGGACCGCGGCGACATCCTTCGCCTGCTGCATGCGCTCGGGCGGAACCTGCACATAGAATTCCTCCGGCTTTATCGCGCCGGTCTTTTCGTCTTCGAGGCGCGAGAGCAGCCCGCGCAGGATGCGGAAGCTCGACGGCACGATCCCGCTCGCATCGCCCGAATGCACGCCTTCCTCCAGCACGCGCACGGTGAGCGTGCCCATCGCGATGCCGCGCAAGGATGTGGTGAGCCACAGCCGCTCGTAATCGCCGCAACCGGAATCGAGACAGATGACCAGCGACGGATCACCCAGACGCGCCGCCAGATGATCGACATAGAACGGAAGATCGTAGCTTCCCGATTCCTCACACGCCTCGATCAGGATCACGCAATGGGCATGCGGAATCTTCTGCTCGGCGAGCGCGCGCAAGGCGGCGATCGACGCGAACATCGCATAGCCGTCGTCGGCGCCGCCGCGGCCATAGAGCTTGTCCTTGTCGCGCCGCGGCTTCCACGGCCCATAGCCTTCGGCCCAGCCCGCCATTTCCGGCTGCTTGTCGAGATGGCCGTAGAGCAGCACCCGGCCCTCTACGGTTCCCGGCACGTCGATCAGGATCACCGGCGTGCGCCCGGGCAGTTGCACGATCTCGAGGCTCGCGCCTGGAAGTGCTGCGATCTCGCGCCTCGCCCATCGCTCCATCAGCGCGACGGCATCGCTCATATGGCCATGCGCTTCCCACTCGGGATCGAAGGCGGGCGATTTGTTCGGGATCTTTATATAGTCGGTGAGCGCGGGGATGATCGCATCTTCCCAGAGCGCGGCCGTGAAGCCTTCGAGCGCTTTCGTGTCCATGCGCGATCCTAGTCCGGGCTTCCCCAAAACCCAATGCGTGGCTTGTCATGGCCGCCCCGCAAGGAGATAGTGGCGCCCTCGGCATTCAGGGAGACCGGCCATGACACTGCGACTGGGCGATACCGCCCCCGATTTCAAGGCAGATACGTCCCAGGGTCCCATCCATTTCTACGACTGGCTGGGCGATAGCTGGGCGGTGCTGTTTTCGCATCCCAAGGATTTCACGCCCATCTGCACCACCGAGCTCGGCTACATGGCCAAGATCAAGCCGGAATTCGACAAGCGCGGCGTCAAGATCATCGGGCTTTCCGTCGATCCGGCGAAGGATCATGCCGCCTGGTCGCGCGACATCGAGGAGACGCAAGGGGCCGCGCCCAATTATCCCATCATCGGGGATTCCGATTTCGTGGTGTCGAAGCTTTACGGCATGCTGCCGGTGGGCGTTTCGGGCGATCCCGCCAAACGCACCGCGGCCGACAACCAGACCGTGCGCAACGTCTTCGTCATCGGGCCGGACAAGAAGATCAAGCTGATCCTCGTCTATCCGATGACGACGGGCCGCAATTTCGACGAGGTGCTGCGCGTGATCGACTCGCTGCAATTGACGGCGAAGCATCGCGTGGCCACGCCCGTCAACTGGAAGCCGGGCGAGGATGTGGTCATCGGCGGCTCGGTGTCGAACGAAGAAGCGAAGAAGATCTATCCGGGCGGCTGGAAGGAACCCAAGCCCTATATCCGCATCGTGCCGATGCCGAAATAGAAGGGGCGATCGGGCAAGGGGGCATGAGGAGCATCGCGATCGGAGTGGCGCTTGCGGCATTCGCGCCGGCGCTCTCGCTTGCCGGGGAGGCGGGCACCAAGCCCGAGCCCTCGGCCGCGCTTTACGATCAGCTCGTCGCCAAGGCCGGACAGATCCAGCCCGATGTCGATTACACGCTTCTGCGTCTCTCCTATGCCCAGACCGCCGGTTACGATCCCTATGGCGGCGCCACGCGCGCGCTCTTTTCCGATACGTGGAACGCGCTGCAGACCAAGGACTGCCAGACCGTCATGACGAAATCGGACGCCTTCCTGAAGATCGATTTCACCCGCGCGCCGGTCCATATCATGCGCGAAACCTGTTTCGAGCAGCAGGGCGACAAGAGCGATGCGGCGCGCGAGCTCGCCATCGGGCGGGGCCTGACCGAATCGCTGCTCGGCAGCGGCGACGGAAAATCCCCGGCCACCGCTTACGTCGTCGTCACCATGAGCGAGGAGGGCTATGTCATGACCTTCCTCGGCATGAACGAGGAACAGCAGGCGCTGATCCAGGACGACAAGGGCTATTACGATTTCATCCAGGGCGAGGACGAGCACGGCAACAAGAAGAGCGTCTATTTCAACGTGACGCTGCCCTTTACCGGCATGGGCCGGCAGCTCGAATCCGGCAAGCCGCCGCTCTGACGGCAGAAAGGAACCGCATGTCGCAGGAATCGCGCGATCCCGAGCTGCAGCGCCTGCGCGACTCGATCGACAATATCGACGCGGCCCTCATCCATCTTCTGGCCGAGCGCTTCAAATGCACCAAGGCGGTGGGCGAATTGAAGGCGGCGCACGGGCTTCCCCCCGCCGATCCCGCGCGCGAGGCCCAACAGATCGCACGCCTGCGCGCGCTCGCGCAGAACGCCAAACTCGATCCCGATTTCGCGGAGAAATTCCTCAATTTCATCGTCAAGGAAGTGATCCGCCACCACGAAGCGATCCGCGAGCGGCGCTGAACTCACGCCAGATGCGTCAGTACGTGCTGCACGCGGGTCTTCTTGAATTCCTCGTAGTTGAACGTGAAGACGTTCATCACCATGTCGGCGTTTTCGCCGTCGGCGCCGAGCGGCAGGTAGAGCGCGTCATTGTCGGGATGGAAGCGTTCTTCCCAGATCGCGCCGGGCGACCAGACGCGGATCGGCTTTTTGCCGGTGCAGGTCTGGCGGAAAAGCCAGAGCGCCGCCTGGCCCACATTGTCGTGGCCCGCGAAGGCATCGCTCACGGTGCGCCCGGTTCCGTCGCCCAGGAAATATTCGGCGACGCAGGAGCCCACGAGGCGATAGCGGAAATCTGCGAGCCCCGGCAGCGCATCGAGCAGGCACACCCAGCCGAGATAAGGCTTGATGTCGCGCGGGCTGATGTCGGCGCGCGCGGGCATGGCGCGTTGTCCGCGCTTGGCGTGCCAGTAGCGCAGGAAGAAATCCAGCACCGGATTGTCGATCCAGTCCGGGTTCTGGGTCAGAATGGGCGGGTCGTGCGGCACGGCTGCTATCCCTTGGGCTTCCATCCTTTCATGACAGGCTTAATACTCTGCCAATCTTTGGGGCGGGCGCCGGTCAACCGTGGGTTTTCTTGACCCGGGGGAAGGCGCGCGGCCCCGCGCTTTATGCGCCATTGGCGGCGGTGGCGGCTCTCCTGTATAGGGGCGTTAACGAAGAGAAGGCCGCCGGAGGACATTCCCATGGACCTGACATTCTCGCCCCAGGAAGAAGCATTCCGCGCCGAGGTGCGCGGCTTCATCGAGGAGAACCTGCCGAAGCTCGGCAAGACCACGCGCCGCGAATTCGACAGCCGCGAGGATTATCTCGCCTGGCACAAGATCCTCTACAAGCGCGGCTGGGTCGCGCCGCACTGGCCCGTGCAATATGGCGGCACCGGCTGGAGCGTCACGCAGCGTTACATCTTCAACGAGGAAAGCGCGCGCGCCGAAACGCCGGCGCTGCTACCCTTCGGGCTCGGCATGGTGGGCCCCGTGATCTTCACCTTCGGCCGCGAGGACCAGAAGAAGAAATATCTGCCGCGCATCCTCTCGGGCGAGGATTGGTGGTGTCAGGGTTATTCGGAACCCGGCGCCGGCTCCGATCTCGCGAGTCTGAAGACGCGCGCGGTCCGCGAAGGCGATCACTACATCGTCAACGGCCAGAAGACCTGGACGACGCTCGCCCAGTTCGCGGACTGGATCTTCTGCCTCGTGCGCACCGACGTGAACGTGAAATCGCAGGAGGGCATCACCTTCCTGCTGATCGACATGAAGACGCCGGGCATCACGGTGAAGCCGATCATCGTGCTCGACGGCGCGCGCGAGGTGAACGAAGTCTTCTTCGACAATGTGAAAGTGCCCGTCGAAAACCGCATCGGCGAAGAAAACAAGGGCTGGACCTACGCCAAATTCCTGCTCGTCAACGAGCGCTCGGGCATCGCGGGCGTGGCGCGCTCCAAAAAGGCGATCGAACGCTTGCGCGAGATCGGCGAAGCCGAAACCGTGGACGGCCAGAAATTGATCCAGACCGGCGAATTCGCCCGCAAGATCGCCGAAGTCGAAATCGAACTGACCGCGCTCGAATTCACCGAGCTGCGCACGCTCGCCCAGGAAGCCAAAGGCCAGATGGCGGGGCCGGAAAGCTCGATCCTCAAGATCAAGGGCACCGAGATCCAGCAGCGCCTCACCGAACTCACGCTCGAAGCGATCGGCTATTACGCCTATCCGAACGAGCGCTTCTTCGGCGACAACGAATATCCGGTGGGCCCCGACTACGCGGTGGGCGAGGCGGGCCATTATTTCAACTGGCGCAAGGCCTCCATCTATGGCGGCTCCAACGAAATCCAGCGCAACATCATCGCGAAGGCGGTTATCGGACTTTGAAACTCAGCTTGTCATCCCGGACGCGCCGAAGGCGCGATCCGGGACCCACGGCGAAACATGCGAGATCACAACTATTTTGTGTATATGCTCGCCAGCAAGCCGCAAGGCACGCTCTATGTGGGAGTGACGAACGATCTACCGAGGCGCGTGAGCGAGCATCGTGAAGGAAAAGTGCAGGGATTCACGAAAAAGTACGGCGTGATGAAACTGGTGTGGTTCGAAAGATATGGCGACATCAACGAGGCTATTGCGAAGGAAAAACGTCTCAAACGGTGGCGCCGCGATTGGAAACGCAGCTTGATAGAGGCCGATAATCCGCATTGGGCCGATCTCTATTCGAGTCTGCTTTGAGGTGGGTCCCGGCTCTGCGCGATGCTCCGCATCGCTTGGCCGGGATGACAAAGAGGTGAAAATATGGATTTCTCTTTTACCGAAGAGCAAACGCTGCTCCGCAATTCGGTTTCGAAATTCCTCGCCGACAATTACGATTTCGAGGCGTTCAAGAAGATCTCGCGCTCGGCCGAAGGCTGGAAGAAGGAGAACTGGAA